>JAQVVK010000192.1 GCA_028698975.1 Victivallaceae bacterium | reverse complement strand
CTCCAATCCTCGTCGAGCATCGGCAGCATGTTTTTTTCGTTGACCCGAAAAAACGGATCGTCGATCTCGCCTGCCGCCAACATGGCCGTGCAGTTGTCGCCGGGAATAACGGCGGGCATGACGCGGCCGTTTTTTTCACGCCGCAAAGACCACACTCCGCCAAGATCAAGCCGGACAACTCCGGCATTGCTGTCGCCGTCACTCATTTTCGCCCCCATCCCATTAATCGCCGCGTCATCAATACAATTCGCCGAAGCCGTCCGGTTCATTGAGCGGCTCATCGGTACCGGCCAGCATCTGCCGACGGAAATAACCGTTGTCACGCACCGAGAGCTTCAATTCAATCGTGATCTCCTTGCGGTCGGTGCGGGGCAGAGTGAATTCAAAATCGTAGCCGTCAGCCGTTTCGGTCATAATCCATGCGGTCTCTTCGCGCAACTCGTATTCGTGATTGACGAGAGCCAAGCCGTGTTTGGCGTCGGGAACCGGCGGGAAGAAACGCTGTATGACTTTGCCGGCGGCGTCGGTCTGAAAGGTCTCTATGCAGGAGCCGCGCCAGAAATCCGGGTCGATGCGCCGTTCGGATTTCTTCTCAATAATATGACCGCGCACTTTTACATGTTTATCATCAAACGCCGCCTCCAGCGTTGCAAAAACTCCACCCTTGTCGGCCACGCCGCCGATCGAGGTGAATTTACCCGGCGTCATCTTCCACCGCTTCACGGTCTGGTAACAAAAGAACCGGCGTTCCCCGGCAAAATCAACCGTCAACCGGGGTGCGCCCGACGTCAGTTCCACCTCGATTTCGCGGGTTTCTCCGGCGGATAACACATAATCCGCCGCCCATTGCCTGCCATTGACCTTGAGTTCGCCATTGAGCACCGTCGCGCCGTGGTTGGTCAAAACCACCGTCGTAATCCCCGGGCTGTCGGTCGCGGCCGGGCGGCTTATGCGGCTGTCAATGCCAAGTTTGGCAAACCCGTCATGCCAGGTGTCGCGGAGCGGACGAAACAAATCCATGACTTCACCGGACAAACTTCCGTCCGCCCGGTTGTAGGGCACATCCCAGGTGATCACGCCGCCGCCGGAAAGTATGTTGCAGCTTATGTCGCGCACATCCTCCGGCGAAAAACGCAGCGGCAGAGCACACCAGTTCACCCCGGAATAAGTTAAGATGTGGTACAGCGATCCATTGACCGACTCGCCGGCGCAGCAGCTCAGATCGGGGCGGTTGTTTTCACCCGAGGTATAATCTTCGCAAGTCGAAATCTGAATCGGATTGCGGAACACCCCCGGATTGGCCGCAAAAAGCGAATCCGCGTTGCCGCGTCGCGCCGCCGCCGCCCAGCTTGCGAAGTTGGGCGCATCCGGGAAATCATAGAGCAGTTCTTTATAATAGCAGCCGTCAAACCACCAGCCGTGCACGTTGCTTCCCCAGCGTTGCGACCACTCGGCAATAATCGCCTCCCAGTTGCGCAAAAACGTTTTAATGCGCGGATCCGGGTCGGTGTATTTAAGCAGATATTGCCGGTCGCGCGGCGACCAGAGCTGGAAGTTCCACGGCGGGATCGAGCGCAGATTTATCATCGCCTGATTGTCCGCCGCAGGGCCGTGGCAGGGCAGATAGACCATCATCGGGATGTGGTAAGGGCGGAGGGCCTCGGCCATATCGGCCACGAGGTCGCGGCGCGAACAATGCGACTCGCCCTCCCCCGTGCGCCCGGTAATGCGGTCAAAAGCGGCGTTGGGCGAACAAAACCAGCCGCTGTTTTGCCCCAGCGTCAGATAAAAATACCCGACTTTGAGTTCGTTAAGCTGGGCCGCGAGTTTATCGACGTCAAATGCGTCAACCTCGGCATTCCAGCGTTCGCAGGTCATCGGCGCGTAGGTTTCGCGCGCCAGAAAGTGCATAAAAAGCCCCCAGCCGGCCTTTTGAAACCATCTGGAACGGGGCGGTACGGTTTGATTTGACATCTATTGCCTCTTCAGTGAATGATTTGATTTGATCTGACGGATCGTGTGCGCATCAGCGCAAAAACAGTTTTCCGAAACGACGCGGATCTTTTTCCGGGTGCACACCCTCAAAGAGGCGCAGTCCGTGACGCGGCCCGGTTTTGCCGGAGACCTGATCGACGTCGTTGACGATCAGCGAGAACCCGAAAACCGCTCCGGCCGCCGGAGCCTGTTTGAGACCGAGCGTTTCCCACGGGAAGCGCAGCTTGTAACACAAACTGCCGCCGTCGCGTTCAAATTCGAAGCCGACCTTCGGCTCGCGCACGTTTTCCTTCAAGATCGGGTCATAAGCCAGATAACGCCAAACCATGTTTGCGCCGTCGGCGTCATGGGCCGCGCCGTATTCAAACACGCGGTGGCCGTTCCAGCCAAACTGGGCGTTGGCCTCGACCGGTTTAGCTCCGTCAACATCGATGCCGAGCTGAATGGAGTCGCCCTGCCAGATGTCGCGTTCGCGCCAAGGCTGATGGAAATCGTTGTCATCGACTTTGACCGTGACATAAAACGCCGCGTCGTCGTAGGCGACCGCAACCGTGGCGGCGCAATCGCTTGCGGCAATGCGCTTGGGCGCGGGTTCGTTGCCCTGGAACCCGAAGTCGGCGGCCAGATGGCGCTCCGTCATCGATTCAACGCCGCGCTTGGCGGTCAGATAGTCCACATCAAACACGCGCTTGGTCGAGCGGCCGTTGACCGCGGGCGAAGTGAGTTCAAGACGCATCGGCAGACGAGGCGGCTGCGCCGGCAGTTCGATCGTGGCGGTGAATTTGTCGCCGCGCTGGATGTTCGGCGGGAAACCGATCTTGCAGCTGCGGCCGTCAAGCCGCGCCGCAAGCGAAGACAATACGCTTGAGTCGCCGCGCAGAATACCGTCAAGTTGCCACTCCGGATTCGACGCATTGACCGGCCACACCACATGGTTGCCGGAGATTTCGAAGTTGGCTTCGACGATCAGCGGCCGGGCGACAAGTTTGCCCGCCTTGGCGACCAGCATGAGATAACGCCCGGGGGCGGCGTCGGCGGCAATACGGCGGCGGCCATCGGCTCCGGCGTCAAAGCCGGCACCGGAAAACAGCAGTTTTTCGTCCTGGTCAAACGATATTGGTTCGCCGGGACGGGTGCGGAGCGGAGCCGCCGAAACGATCTTCCGCCATGCCGGGTCGTCGGTGTACAAGTAACGCACTTCCGGCGTGGCGGTCACGCCGGAATCGCCCGTCGTAAAGGGGCGGCCGGTCACGTCAAACGCACTCTGAAAAGCGACCGGCAAATCGAGTTTTTCCGAACCGGTCTTGCGCCAGACCACCAAAAGGGTGCGGCCAAGCGAGGCGGGAAACGCCGCCATATAGAGTTCCGGCGAGAGTTGAAGCCGCTTGCCGCGACCGGCTCCGCCGAGATGCTTAAACGCCGCGGTAAGCGCGGCCAGCCCCGGCCGGGGCGAACCATCCGGATAGATCAGACTGAACCCTTCCTCGCCGGGGTTCACATTGCGGTAAAACAAGGTAAAGTAAACACAGCCGGTCATACTGCCGGTGCC
>JAQVVK010000191.1 GCA_028698975.1 Victivallaceae bacterium | reverse complement strand
AACGCATTTGCCGTACATCTTGTCGTGGTTTCGGCCAACCCGGAAATCACCGGCGACATCGTGATCGCGGTCGGCGGCCAGAGTTTTACCGTCGCGGTCGGAGCGACTCCCGCCGAAGTGAGATTGTCTTTGAATACGCCGTTTACCGGTGTACCGTCGGTTGTGCGCGATACCACTGCCGCCGGAGACAAGCTCCGCGACGGAGAACCGGTCACCGCTCTGGTGCTTGACTGGGTTATGCGGCGTTTGTAGTTGCTCAACCGATGACGGTCAATTCGCGCTCGGTGTCGGAAAGGTGTTTTATTTTTATACGGAGCGTATGCGGCGGCATTATGTTGTCGATACGCTCCGGCCACTCGACCAAGGCATAGGCGTCGGGATCATTTAAGAACTCATCCACCCCGAAAGCCAGCGCGGACACCGCATTGGATATGCGATAGAGGTCAAGATGATAAAACATGCCGCCCGATGGCAGCTTGTATTCCTGTACGATGGTGTAGGTCGGGCTGGATACCGGCTCGGTGATGCCGAGCCCGCGGGCGAATCCGCGTGCAAAAACCGTTTTCCCTGCGCCAAGATCGCCATCAAGCGCGATCACCGTGCCGCCCGGAAGTTGTTTGGCCAGATTTTCCGCAAACGCTTCGGTCTCGACTTCCGACCGGCTGATGAGAGTCTTTTTTTCAATGTTCATAACCGCCTCCGTTCAACGGTTTTCCGTTTTGATCCACAATGCCGGCACCCGACACGGCCCGGCCGATGACGGTAAAAGGCGTTTCAAAACGCCAAGTTTTCTTTAATTCGTCCATTCGATCGGGCGGCGTCGTAAACAACAGCTCATAATCTTCGCCATCCGTCAACGCCTGTTTGAGAGCGGCTCCGTTTCTAAGCGGTATCAAATCGGTATCTATCCGGAATCCGGTGCCGGACGCCGCCGCAACCCTGCCGAGATCAAGCAACACCCCGTCGCTTATGTCGATGGCCGACGACGCGAGGCGGTGCGAGGCCAGAAAACGCCCCTCGGCCAGCCTCGGCGTGAAATCCAGATGGTGACCGCTGGCAAACGAATTGCCGCAACTTCCTGTGACGCAGAGAAAATCGCCCTCTTTTGCGCCGGTTCGGCGCAGGATTTCGTCTTTCGGCACGGTGCCAAGTATGGTCAATGCCCCGACTTCTCCCGCCGCCGGCAGAGCCGTGATGTCTCCCCCGATCAACGAAATACCCAGTTCTTCCGCGGCCCTGGCCGCGCCCCGGCAAAAGTCAAGCACCCATTGGCCGTCGCCGCCGCCCGAAGCGGTGGCCAGAAGCACCCAGCGGGCGACGCCGCCCATGGCGGCAATGTCGCTGGCGTTGCGTTTAAGCAGTTTCGCTCCCGCCCTTTCCGGCCGGGTGTCGGGTGTGTAATGCACCCCCGACACGGTTTGATCGACGGCGGCCAAAAGCAGAATGCCGCCCCCCATATCCAAAGCGGCGCAGTCGTCGCCCGGCCCCACCGCCACCTCGGGCGATTGGGGCAGGGCTGGCAGCAGCTTCGCCAGAATATCAAGTTCGTGCAGCATCTCAGGCGTTGACAAGATCTTCCAGATAGCCGCGCAGCTGGGTTATGTTGACCCGCTCCTGCTTCATGGTGTCGCGGTCGCGCACGGTCACGGCGTTGTCGTTGAGCGTGTCAAAGTCAAAGGTGACGCAATACGGCGTACCGATTTCGTCCTGACGGCGGTAACGTTTGCCGATACTGCCGGTCTCGTCGTATTCGGCGCGGAAGTAGCGGTCGATGTCTTTATAAAGTGAATAAGCGTTTTCTTTGAGCTTCTTCGACTGCGGCAATACCGCAACCTGAATCGGCGCGACGAGCGGCGGAAGCTGGAGCACGATGCGAAGATCGTCTTCCATGCCCTCTTTGACCGTGGCGGCGCGTTCTTCCTTGTACGCCTTGCCGAGCAAGGCCAGCATGGTGCGGTCGAGGCCGACACTGGTTTCGATCACGGTCGGCATCAGCTTGCGGTTGTTGTCGTGGTCGACGTATTGGAGATCCTGACCGGAAAATTCGCTGTGGCGGGTAAGATCCCACTGGCCGCGATGGTGCACGCCCTCAAGCTCGCCCCAACCAAACGGGAACTTGACTTCGATGTCGATGGCGGCTTTGGCGTAGTGGGCGAGTTTCTCGTGTTCGTAAATACGGAAGAAGCCGTCTTCGAACTTCAGTTTTTCCTGATAATACTTGATGCGCTGGGCTTTCCAGTACTCAAACCACTCCATGCCCTGTTCGCCGTCGCAGAAGAACTCCATCTCCATCTGGGTGAATTCGCGGCTGCGGAAAGTGAAGTTGCGCGGGCATATCTCGTTGCGGAACGCTTTCCCGATCTGGGCAATACCAAATGGCAGCTTCTGACGGGTGGCGATACGCACGCTCTGGAAGTCGACGAAAATCGGCTGGCAAGTCTCGGCCCGCAGCCACGCGACGTGCTCGTCGTCAAACACCGGCCCGACGAAAGTTTTCATCATCAGGTTGAATTCGCGCGGCGGCGTAAGGTCGTGCGAACCGCAATTCGGGCAAGTGGTGGGGTCTTCCATTTGATCGACCCGGTAGCGCGATTTGCACTTCTTGCAGTCGGTCATGAGGTCGCTGAATTGATCGAGGTGGCCGGAGGCTTTCCAGACCGTCGGGTGGCAGATGATGGTCGAATCAAGTCCCTCGATGTTGTCGCGGGTCTCGACCATTTCATGCCACCAGAGATTTTCGATGGCGCGTTTCATGCGCGAACCGTAGGGGCCGTAGTCCCAGAAGCCGTTGAAACCGCCGTATATCTCTGAACTCGGAAAAACAAAGCCGCGCCGTTTGCACAAACTTACCAGTTTGTCCATCAATCCCTGATCTTTGAAATCGTCGTCTGCCATAATATAACCTCACTTTTTTGTGTGAATTGTTTGATATTCCCATTAATGTAACACCAATTCGCGTTTTTTACCAATATACGCTCTTGCTTTCCGCGGTTTTTTGCAATACATTATGAAAAAAGGGGGCGAAAAGACGCGGCGGAAGTTTTGGCAGTGCCGCCTAAAAAGGGCAGGGATATGGAAAAAATCAATGTGGAGCTGGGCGACCGCTCTTATACAATAACTGTCGGCGAAGGATGCCGCTATGGGATTTTCGCTGCGATCGGAGATGCGCCGACACTGCTGGTCGTTGACTCCACGGTTGCGGAGTTGTACGGCGACGAGGTGCGCAATGCGGTAAGACCGCGCGAAACCTTTGTGGTACAGTCCGGAGAAAGTTCCAAGACGCCCGAGACGGCGGTTGCCATCTGCCGCGCCGCCGCCCGCGCCGGGCTTGACCGTCACTGCCGCTTCGTCGCGCTCGGCGGCGGAGTGACCGGCGACCTTACCGGATTTGCCGCCGCCATATACATGCGCGGGGTGCGTTTCGTGCAGATGCCGACCACCTTGCTGGCTATGGTTGATTCCAGCGTCGGCGGCAAGACCGGCGCAGATATACCCGAGGGAAAGAATCTGGTCGGAGCTTTTCATCAGCCCGACGCGGTTTTGG
>JAQVVK010000190.1 GCA_028698975.1 Victivallaceae bacterium | reverse complement strand
CGGGGCAATAATCGGGGTGAATCGGGAATTCGGCCATGACGCGCCGCACGCCGTCGCCCAAAGTCTTGAATACGGCGATGGCGGTAACCGCTTCGGGGTCATCCAATAAGAGCCGGGCGGCCTTGGAAAATCCGGCCGAATCAAGCGCAATGCGAAAAGAGACCTCCCCCTCGGCCGGGTCGGCAACACTGCCGTCACACCAGTCACCGGTTAGATTGAACTTCGCGTCATCGGCACCGGCGATCGCCGGCTCGTCGGCCGGCAGCGCGGTGGAGTGAGCCGCGGCCCCCCACACTCCGGCCAGCCCCGCCAATGAATGAGCGACGTTTTCTCCGGTTTCCGTGCGATCGACGAATTTCAGACAGAAGATGACGCTTTCTCCGGACTTTGCCGGAATCGCCCCGGTGAACTGGTCGGCAGGGCAGCCGCCATCGGCTCGGAGCATCCGGCCGGAGGCAAATTCGATCATGATCGGTTCCCGACGCAAAAATAAACTCATAACATTACTCCTTGGGTTGAATTCTATCGGATTAACAAATAAATGAAAGGTTGTCAACCGCAGAGCGAAAAAACAAAGATTTTGAATTATTTATTTGACATCAAACCAATGATATGCTATATTGTTAGTATGAAAACACTCGATCACAACATGTTTTTTGGTTGGTGGTGCTGGCGGTGATCCGTCGGGGCCGGGTTGTTTTCGGGCCGATTTCAATGAGTCATCGACGGATTGAACTTTTTCAATCCGTCTTTTTTTTATCAAAAATCCGATTCTTTTAATAAAAGGCTTTCCCAAATAAAAAGAAAGGACAGGGAAATGAAACACGACATGCCGTACAAGCTCATACTCACCGAAAATGAACTTGCGACGCAATGGTATAACGTCCGCGCCGACATGAGCAAGAAGCCGGCTCCGCTGCTGAACCCGGCCACCCGCAAACCGGTCACGCTGGACGAGTTGAGCAAGGTGTTTTGCACCGAGCTGGCCAAGCAGGAGCTTGACGACACCACCGCTTATATAGATATTCCCGGTGAAATCATCGACTTCTACCGGATGTACCGCCCCTCCCCGCTGGTTCGCGCCTATTTTCTGGAAAAGGCCCTCGATACTCCGGCTCATATCTACTATAAGTTTGAAGGCAACAACACTTCCGGCAGCCATAAGCTGAACTCCGCGATCGCGCAGGCCTATTATGCCAAAAAACAGGGATTGCAGGGCGTTACCACCGAAACCGGAGCCGGTCAGTGGGGCACCGCGCTTTCGATGGCATGCTCATATTTTCATTTGGCTTGCGATGTTTTCATGGTCAAATGCTCCTACGAGCAGAAGCCGTTCCGCCGCGAAGTGATGCGTACGTTTGGTGCAAGCGTCACCCCGTCGCCCTCTGACACCACCAATGCCGGACGCGACATTTTGAAGCGTTTCCCCGGCACCAGCGGCAGTCTGGGCTGCGCGATTTCCGAAGCGGTCGAGTCAGCGGTGACCCGCCCGGGGTACCGTTATGTGCTCGGCTCGGTGCTTTCGCAAGTATTGCTCCATCAATCCATTATCGGCATTGAAACCCAACTTGCACTCCAGAAATACGGGGTGAAAGCCGACATCATCATCGGTTGCGCCGGCGGCGGCTCCAATCTCGGCGGACTGATCTCGCCGTTCATCGGCGAGCAACTGCGCGGCGAAGCCAACTACCGTTTCATAGCGGTGGAACCGGCGTCATGCCCCAGCCTCACCCGCGGCACCTATGCCTACGACTTCTGCGACACCGGCCGGGTCTGCCCGCTGTCGAAGATGTACACGCTGGGCTGCGGATTCATACCCTCGGCCAACCATGCCGGCGGGTTGCGCTATCACGGCATGAGTTCGACGGTTTCCGAGTTATACGATCAGGGTTTGATCGAAGCGCGTTCGGTCGAGCAGAGCGAGGTCTTCAAGGCCGCCCGCGACTTCGCCCGGGTCGAGGGCACGCTTCCCGCGCCGGAGAGCAGTCACGCGATCAAGGTGGCTATCGACGAGGCGATCAAATGCAAGGAGAGCGGCGAAGCCAAGAACATTGTTTTCGGATTGACCGGTACCGGTTATTTCGATATGATGGCCTATCAACGCTTCAATGACGGTACGATGAGCGATTACATCCCCACCGATGCCGAAATCGCCAAGAGTTTGGCCGATCTGCCGCGCTGATCCGACGAAACCAGACAAGAAAAAACCGGAAGTCCTTCAACGGGGCTTCCGGTCTTTTTTTTTAGAACAGTCGATCAATGCTTGCAGCCGTGACTTCCGCAGCCGTGCTCGCCGCAACTGTGACCCGCCTCGTGATCGTGATGGTGGCAGAGAAAATCAGGATCGGCCTGCAAAGTACCCTTCAAGTAGTTGCCGACCGCCTCGGTAACGTCGCCGCTGACCCCGGCCACGAGCTGTACGCCGGCCTCGGCCAACGCCATCTGCGCGCCGCCGCCGATGCCGCCGCAAATCAGCAGGTCGACTTTGCGTTCGGCCAGAAATCCGGCCAATGCGCCGTGGCCGCTGTCGCCGGTCGGCTCGACCGTCATGCCGGAAATCATGCCATCGGTTATCTCAAAAACTGAGAATTCCGGAGTATGGCCGAAATGTTGAAACACCTGACCGTTTTCACTGGTTACCGCGATTTTCATGGTTGCATTTTCCTTATGGTTTATAGGGTTGAGTTTATTTGGACAAAACCGGCACTTGCGAGCGAAATCACACCCCGGGGTAACCGGGTTGTCACCGCCGCCGGACATGATCGAACGCCCGGTGGTCAGCGCAAACGCGGTCTTGCGCCGCGCCGAGTAAAGCAGACGCTGCAAAGTTCCGCGTGAAACCGCCATTCGCCGGGCGGCCTCGCTTTGTTCAAGTTCTTTAAGGTCGGCCAGCCGGATCGCCTCAAGTTCGTCCGGCGCAAGTTCGATCGGCGGCAGACTGCCGGAAGTCTCAAAGCAACGCCGCTCCTGCGCACGGCAGACGATTCTCGGCTTGAACGGACGCGGCATGGCTTTAGGGTTCCTTGTATTATGTGCATTTGCACATAATATAACTCTTTTCGGGGATTTTGTCAAGCAGCGATGTTGACGTTTATGAACTAATAATACAAGCGGTCTGCTTTTTTCATAAAAAAAATAAGAAAACATATTAAAAACGGCTTGAAATGCGTATATGTAGTGATATATTGGCGTTGTAAGCACAAGATATTGTGTGCAATAAAACGGTACAGGAAAGCCTCTAACATGAACAACAATATGGGTTTCGGTCTGCAAAAACTTACTTTGCTGGATTATCCGGGCAAGGTTGCGTGCACCGTTTTTACCCACGGTTGCGATTTCCGCTGCCCGTTTTGCCACAATGCGTCGCTGGTCATTGCGCCGCCCGACCCGAATTCGCAAATCACGTTCGACGAGCTTAAAAGCTACCTAAAAAAGCGTCAGGGTGTGTTGGACGGGGTCTGTGTCACCGGCGGCGAGCCATTGATGCACGATTCGCTGTTTGACCTTTTGGCCGCGTTTAAGGAACTTGGTTTCGCGGTCAAGCTCGATACCAACG
>JAQVVK010000189.1 GCA_028698975.1 Victivallaceae bacterium | reverse complement strand
AGTCGGCAGATGAAATTGAGTTCGACGCCGTCAATGTGGACCGTTTTGACTATCTGGTAAAATGCTTGAAAGACCGCGGCATATATATCAATATGGATTTGATGAATTCCCCGGGATACTCGATGGCATACAAGGAGGGACCGGATTCAAACTTCAAAACCGACCTTTTATTTGACCCGCGCTTTCGCAAGCACTGGGAGGTTGCGGTAAATTACCTGATGAATCACCAAAACCCGTACACTCAAACCAAGCTTAAGGATGAGCCAGCGATTGCGTTTGTCAATTTTTACAACGAGCAGGACTTCATCCTCGGCAATGCCGCCGCGATGAAACGCTTTGAAGTGCCGTTCCAGAAGTGGCTGCGCCAAAAATACAAGACCGATGCAGCGCTTTCGCAGGCATGGGGCGAAAATACCACCTTTGAAAAAGCCGGGTGCATCCGCGAGGACGTGTTGCGCCGAGGGGATGCCGCTGCTCGCGACACCGGAGATTTTTTGATCCAAACCATGCAGGAAATGACCGCCTGGTATTATAAAACGTTGCGCGATGTCGGTTACCCGGGATTGTTTCACCACTGGGATATGATTATGCGCACGATGGAGATTCCGGCGCGCGCACAAATGTCAACCATCGCCCAACATACCTATTTTGAACATCCCAACTGGATTCCAACCCGCAATCTTGCACAAAAAAGTAAAAACGCATTTTTTATGGACGGAAACAATAGCGACATGGTTGTCGGACAAACCAGTTCGCTGAATTCAAGTTATCTGCGAGCCGCCGCCATGGCGCGCTTTTTGGATCGGCCCTATCTGATTACCGAGTACTCTCACAGTCCGTTTAACCGTTTCCGGCATGAACGCGGCCTATACTTCGGCTCCTACGCCGCGCTTCAGGGTTGGGATGATTTGACGCCGCACGCCGATACTGTCCGGCTGACGGTTGACCCGATTTGGGCATTTGATCACGGCATGGACCCGATTTCCCACGCCTCCGAGGTAATCTCGGCGCTGGTGTTTCTGCGCGGCGACGTCAAAGAGGCGCCGCACTCAGTCGGCCTGCTGCTCAAAAATGCCAATCTTTTCCCCAAGAACTATCTTGCCGCCGTGGCCGACGATTACGGTAAACTCGCGATGCTGACCAAAACCGGGATCTTGTATCCAGAAGGGAAACCGCTGTCGCCAGTCGGCTCTTTTGAACCCACGCTGACGCTGGAGCCCAAGGAATTTTCGCCGTTGCAAGTCATGAGCTGGTATGTCAGCGCCGACAACTCCGATGGTGCCGAATTTCCCAAGCTCGTCAAGGCGCTGCGTGCAAAAAAAATCCTCCTCCCCGACAACCGAACCGACTGGAACAAGCGCATTTACGAGAGTGAAACCGGGGAATTGCTGCTGGACATCAAACAAGGCACAATGTCAGTGGTAACCCCGCGTTTGGAAGGGATGATCCTTAAAAAGAACCAGAGTATGACACTGCCTTGCCTTGCCGTCCAAAATGTTTCCGTCCCCGCCAGCGTGGTCGCCGCCTCGCTCAACTCCGATCAGATCTTGCAAAATGCGGCACGCATCTTATTGATCGTATCAACCAATGCATTTAACAGCAACATGACGTTTGAAAACGCATCCATGTATTGTTGCGTCAACCCTGGCGACTTGCCGGTATTGGTCGAGTCAATCCAATGCCGCATTGAGTTGACCACCGACCGCAAGACCGTGCCCAAAGTCTATGCACTGGCACTGGACGGCACCCGGATGGAAGAGATCAATGTCGAGCTCAAAGATGGTAAAATTATCGTCCATTTGGATACCTCCAAGCTTAAAAACGGCACGCCCTTTTTTGAAATTGTCTTTTAAAATATAAAAACGGCAATGAATCGAGTGATTTGTGTCTCTTCATCTGTAACGAATCGGGAACCGCGACATGTTCAGTTCCCCGGCGCAAAATAATCAAGGAGTGTGTTATGATTGGCCATTGCATCGTATTCGAAAGCATCGGCAAAGCGGTGCTGAAAGAGTGTGATGTTCCGAAACCGGGACCGGGCGAGGTGCTGCTGGAAAGCGATTACAGCGTCATCTTTTGAGAATGGACCATAAAGCGTGGGGTTTCATTCGGATTCGGTGGAGAAAAAACGCCGCCTCTGGAGTAAGGCGGCGGGGGGAAAATCAGCAGACCGTGCAGCGGATGGCGCGGGTGAATCCGTCAAGGTCGCGGCACAGGCGGACCGTCGTCACATCGCAAGCGGTGTTTCGCCGCTCAATACCGGGGCAGGATCATTTCCCGGTAGGTTTTTCCGGCGGGGATCATCGGCAGCACGTGATCCTGATATTCGGTATGGCACTCCAGCAGGAACGGCCCCGGCGTGTTCAGCATTTCGGTGATGGCGTCATCCAACTCCTCCGGGAAGCGTATTTCCCGCGCGGGAATCCGGTAGGCCCCGGCCATGCCGACAAAGCTGGGCGTTGGTTCCGCGCCGCAGCGCAAATCGGTATTGCCGCGTTTGCCGCGATAAAAAAGATCTTCAATCTGTGCCACCATGCCGAGATGCTGATTGTTCAGAATCACCATTTTAACCGCGATCTGTTCCGCGGCTATGGTGCCGAGCTCCTGCATATTCATCTGAAACGAACCGTCGCCGTCGATGTTGATCACGCATTCGTCCGGGAACGCCAGCTTCGCCCCCATCGCCGCCGGCAGGCCGAAACCCATCGAACCGAGGCCGCCGGAGGTCAGCAGCTGGCGGGGACGGCGGTAGGTGTAAAACTGCGCCGCCCACATCTGGTGCTGCCCCACTCCCGGCACGATGACGGCGTCGTTTCGGGTGTGGCGGTCCAGCGCGACGATCACCTGCTGCGCCTTCAGCACGCCGGGCGTCGGCTCGAATGTGAGCGGATGCGCCGCTCCCCACTTCGCGATTTGCGCGAACCATTCGCCACGTTCGCGGTATTGCAGGTGCTCATTGAGCTGGCTCAATGCGAGCCGGACATCCGCGGCATAGCCGAAGTCGGCGCGGATGATCTTGTTGATCTCCGAATCGTCGATGTCAATATGAACGATGGTTTTTCCGGCGGCGAACCGGCGGCTGTCACCGGTGGAGCGGTCGGAAAAGCGCGCCCCGAACACCAGCAGGAGATCGCACTCGTTCACCGCGCAATTTGCCCGATAACTGCCGTGCATCCCGAAAAACTTGAGAGCGAGCGGGTGATCTTCCGGAAACGCGCCGATCCCCATCAACGAAGTCGCCACCGGGATATGATTCCCTTCGGCGAAACGCAGCAGCTCCGCCGAGGCGTCGCCGGCAATCACGCCGCCGCCGGCATAGATGCAGGGGCGTTCGGCGCGATGAATCAATTCGCTCAAGCGCCGGACCGCCTCCGGTGCAAGTTTTCCCGGAGCGGGGCGAACGGAACGCGTTTCCGCGGATTTCTCCGGTTGCGGAAATTGCTTTTGAATATCCTTGGGGAAATCGATCAACACCGGTCCCGGCCGTCCGGAATGCGCCAATGCGAAAGCCTCGCGAATCGTGGAGTCGATTTCATTGACGTCGGTAATCAGGAAACTGTGTTTG
>JAQVVK010000188.1:2156-3595 GCA_028698975.1 Victivallaceae bacterium | reverse complement strand
GCTCCGCCGCCGACGCCATGATCAACACCGCCGCCGTCATCAAAGATCTGGTCGACTTCATCGTACGCAATCGACAAACCATCGTCTCACTCGGCTTCACCGCCGCCGGACTTAAAGTCATCAGCATGGCTTCCGGACTGATCCAAGGCCTCGCCGCCTCTTACAAAGCCATGGCGGCAGCATCCGCCGCCGCTAAACTCGCCGCCGCAGAAGCCGCGACCGCCACCACCGCCGCAGGTAGTGCCGCCGCCGTCACCACGGTTAAAGTAGGGCTGTTAAGCAAGTCTCTGTCTGCCCTCGGCCCGATAGCTATGACCGCTTTCGCCGGATGGGAAATCGGCAAAATACTTGGTGAGTTACTCGAAGTTGAACGGGCTCTTACCAATATCCACTTACAGTTCATGGGCGTTACCGACGCCGGAACGGCAGGCGCAAAGCCCACTCGCGATGACTATATTAAACAGTTTAATCAGGGAACCGGCACAAAAGCGGTTGAGCGCCGCGCCGAATACGGCTTCAATGCCGATAGCTTTGCCGACGCCATGCTTGCCCGCGACGCCGCTAGAGCCATCGCCGCTGAAGAACAAAAGCGCGCCGCCGAAACTAAAAAACGCGTTGCCGAAGAAAAACGTGCGGCTGAAGAACAAAAGCGCGCCCAAGAAGCAAAAGCCGCCCTGATCAAAGACAAATTATCAGATATCACCGCCGCCGAAAAGAAAGCCGCCGAGGAACGCCGGAAGATCGCCCTCCAGCGCGACGCCATCGACTTTGAGATCAAACGCGACGCCATGGGCGCGCAGATCGACGCCTGGAAGAAAAAAATCACCGACTACGGCAAACAAATCGACGCCGTCGATAAAAAACTCTCCCGCTTCGGCGCCTCCGTCGATGAAGATATACTCAAGACCCCCGAACAAATCGCCCAGGATAAAAAAGACGATCTCCTGCGCGTAAAAATTACCGCAGCCAATAAAGGAGAGAAGGTCTCCTTCACCGCCGAGGAACGCGACCGCATAAATTCTTTGCGTGAAGAACAGCTCAAAGCCCGCAAACTCAAAGCCGAATCGTCCGACCTGTCCAAACAGTCCGAAACGTCCGAAGCCTCCATCTCCGCCGAAGCCCGCGACCGCGCCGCCGCTGACAAAGCCCGACGCCTCAAGGAACTCGACGCCCGTGAAAAAATCACCAACGCCGTGTCCGCCACCGCCTCCACCGCCAGCTCGGACATGCAACTCAAAGACCTGATAACAATCATCTCCAGAATCGACCTAACCCTCAAACACGGCTTGCCCTCGGAGACCAAATAACATGAGCAGCAAAATTACCAATACCAGATTTTCAGAACGCAACTACAAGCGCGATTCCGGCGGCGTCTCTTTTGAAGAACGCCCGGCTCAGCCCTCAGACTTTACCCAGGCGCGCGGCTATGACTATGCCAA
>JAQVVK010000188.1:0-2146 GCA_028698975.1 Victivallaceae bacterium | reverse complement strand
ACTATCAGCGGAAAACAACATCACCTCCGACGAATTCCTTGCCCGTGAAATCGAAAACTATACCGATCCGGACTTCGTCTCCGTTAAAAATTTCGCCACCGCTGGCGTGCGCAGCTCCGACACCATCCCCAAAGGACGCTATTTCAATACCGAAATGCAATTCACCGACGTCGGCAACGGCTATACCAATATCACCGTCAGTTACGTCCAATATCGCGAATGGAAGCTCATCAAGATCATAGACAAAGTCCCCAGCCCCAAAGGAGGCGCGTAATGTCTAAAGTCTGGCTCACTCAACACACCTTTGACACCCTCATGGCGCTCTCCCGCAACTACCGCATCCGCATGAGCTCCAACGTCAAAACCCCTGCCGTCGCCGTTTCCGGTACCGGTAAACGCGCCTGCGTCAATATCCTGCTGCCAACCTCAGCCGCCGCCGGATACAATGGCAATTTTAAAGTTACCCTCAATGAAAAAGAAAAACTCGAAATATCCTCCGGCTTCCTCAATCGCAACGGTGAATTCCTCCCCATTCCGTCCGACCTGTCCGACCCGCCCGACAAGTCCGGCTATCTCTGCCTTTGCTCCACCATTGAAGAAGGCAAGTGGACTAAGCCGGAATTCCGTATCGCCGAACCAGCAGCAGATGCCTATCCTATCGCCGAAATCACCGTCGAGGAAAAAGACGGCAAGAAAAACATCTACATCCGGCAATTCCCGGTAAACGTCGCGATCATCCTGCTGGCCAAACGTTGCCCATTAACCACGGGGGTGCCAAATGCCTGAATTCTACCTTGATGAACGCCCCAAACCTCAAGAACCCTCGCAATGGGGAACCGGCGCTATCACCCCTATCGACTTCTGGCGTGTCAACTGGAGACCCGGTTTGTCCGACCCGTCCGAGTTGCCCGATCCGTCCCTCTCCGACCTCTGGCATCTCCTTTCCACCTGGGGCTTTTCGCAGACCGCCATACTCCTCAACGGCGATGGCTTTCTCCAGGGCTGCGATCCCTGGATACTCAAAGGCGATAAAGGTTGCATGGAACTGAAAATCGAAGCCCAGATACAGGGCGATTCCATCGGCGCGCACATCCGCTGCATCCTGCTTACTTTTACCATGAGCGAACGCACTGGATCAACAAACAACCCTTTTGACTGGTTGTTTAAAGACAAAGTCCCGGGCATCGACGGCACTATGACCATTCGCGCCAAATTCCAGGCCGGACATTGGGACTATGCCAAACTGAACACCGTCCGCTTCCGGATCCTTGACGAGCTTACCACCCCGTGGATCAAGCTGCCGCTTGGAAATCCTTATGTTGACGTTGCAACTATTGACATAGTTCACGGACAATTCATCATCAACTCTTTAAGATTAAGAGGATAAAACATGCAAATTATAAAATCCAGCCTGTTACTTTCCGGCGGCGAAGCCACGGTATGCGACGACTCCGGACGCTCCCGCCAAGCCCCCGAAACCAAAATCGGCGTCGCCGCCGCTCTTGAACTTGATCTGCGTAGCGACGCCGCCGATCCCGAAACCGGCCAACTCATGCCGTACCCCTTCGCCGAACTCTCCGGCGCCGATAGCTTTTACTTTTGCCTGGACGGCGATTGGGATCATGATACCCAGCCCAAACTGTTCAAGACTTCCGGCATATCTTTGACCCAGTCCGAAGACGGACGCACTATCTTTCGCGTCGAACTGCCCGAAACCGCCACCCCGACCCTTATGGCTGCCGTAGCTAAAAACAAATCAATCCCTCTGATCGCCGAGTTTGCCGGCTATTCGGCCGCCAGTGGCGCCGCTCAAGCCATCTTTGCCTGGTCCTTCAGCATAACCTTGAAAAACCGGGTGTTCATCGGCGAACCCCCTGCGGAAGTCGTTAACGATCCTCAATATCTCAACGCCGCCGAAGTCATGGCGCTCATCGCCGCTGCCACACAATCTACTACTCCCGGCCCCAAAGGCGATCCAGGCGATCCGGGATTAAATGCCTATCAGCTCGCCGTGGCTAACGGTTATACTGGCACCATCACAGAATGGATTGCCGAACTCGAAGGCGAATCCGCTTATGAAGCCGCCGTCGCTGAAGGCTACACCGGCACCAGAAACGAATGGCTCGAATCCCTCAAAGGCGCAGAC
>JAQVVK010000187.1 GCA_028698975.1 Victivallaceae bacterium | reverse complement strand
ATAAAATCGTACAGATCACTGGCGGAACCTTTTTTGAGATCACACCGGTCAAAGCCTATCCGACTTCTTACCGCGAGTGCGTAGATCAAGCCAAGGTCGAGATAAATGCCGGATTCCGCCCGGAACTTGCCGCCCAAGCCGACTTGAGCAAATTCAGCGTGATCTTTGTCGGCAGCCCCAACTGGTATGGTACAATGGCTCCGCCGGTGGCGACGTTTTTGACCACCAATGATTTAAAGGGTAAAACAATAATACCGTTTTTTACTCACGGCGGCGGCGGCATGCAAAATTGCGAACGCGATATAAAAAAATTGTGCAGTGGAGCTGCGGTACTTCCGGCGGTGACGTATTCCGGGGCATCGGTGCGGCGCGACAACACGCAACAACTCATTGCGGAGTGGGTAGCGTCGCTGCTGACTGTGAAGAAATAAGTCTGTCGATTATGTATGCAAGGCAGGGGGGCTGCTTTGCAAACCGATCAAGTTATAATTGGTTGTATTCACGACTGTTGTCGTAAATATCACGGCGCAGTTCGCCCAAGTGTTCCGGCAGATTGCGGCGGTCTACAATCACATAACGGCTGGCAAAATCGTCGTCCGACAATGACTTTTGATTTTCATCAAACGGGCGTTTCCGCTCGACGACGACCGCCAATGCCCCGTCGCGCTTGAGCAGGTTTATCATATCGCGGGTCGAACAAAAATAACCGCCATTTAACAGCATTAACCGGCGACCGGCGGCGGAGTTGCCCCATATTTTCATTTCGGCAGCGTCGGCAGGCAATCCCACCGTGTTGACGATGACTTCGGCATCGGTAGCCGCGCCGATCAGAGCGTCAAAATCGCGTGCGGAAAAGGGCAGTACATGCCCGTTTGCATCGACCGGCGGTTGCAGCGCGGCCACCATAACATCGGAATAACCATAACCGCGCTTGAATTCATCAAGCATTTTCGCGGTTTCCAAAGCTGAAGCCTGATCCGGCCGCACGATAAAAAGCACTTTGCTTTGCGGACGATGCATGAGCAGATAACGCCCCGCCGCATTTCCAAACGAACCGGCCGCCGCCAGCTCGTCGCTGTTGTTTCTAACTCCCTCGAAGATGACATTTATGCAGAGCAAGACCGCCGCCACAACTATCGCGGCAAAGAAAAACGATAAAATGGCCAGCATGGTAAACGGACGACGCTTAAACCTGGCCGCGCCAAACATTCCGCAAACTCCGACCGTCATTATGAGCAGATAAATGATTTTCATAACAACCGATGCCGTTTATTCCAAAAAGTTGATTTGATGAGCGATAAAGCCGTGTACACGTCGCTATTGTTTTCAGAAAGCCGTCTCAAAATAGGGTTCGTATAGCCGACTCAAGCGGTGGTGTGTCGGGGAAATCACTCTTGCGGCACGAAACACTCAAGCACATGCCGCATTTTGTCCACCGTGATCGGCTTGAGCAACACCATGCGAAAGACTTTCGGGGCGGTTTGCTCATTCATGCGGGTGTCGGCCGTAACCGCCACCACCGGTATGTCGGCGGTGGTCGGCAACTCCTTGAGTTTGGCCGCCAGCTCAATGCCACCCATGCCCGGCATCCACATATCAGAAATCACCAATGCCGGGTGAGTTTCTTTTGCCTGAGCGAGCGCCTCGCCGGCAGATGCAAAAGCCATGCATTTCACCCCAAGACGTTTAAGCATGGCCTCCATTACTTTAAGGTTGATCGGCACGTCGTCAACCAGGATCACGATGCGGGAATCGGCAGACATTTACAGGAGTTCCTCCATCGCCGACGCGATCTTTTCAATGTTGTCGCGACTGCCTGCCGCATCCGACGCCGCGGCGGATTGCTCCAACGCCAGACCCAAAACGCGCATGTCTTCCAAACCAACATTGGCCGATGTGCCCTTTATGGTATGACCGACTTTACGCAGAGCCGGGAAATCATTGGATGAAAGGCAGGCCGCCGCCTGTGCGATGAAATCACTCATCGAGTTGACGTAATCACCGGTGAGTTCTTGTATGGTATCGTCATCAAGTTCCATTTCACGACGGAAATAGTCGGCGATTGTTTCTTTCATGCCCATAATCAAAAATCCTCCGCTCAAAATTACTGTTTGCCCTTTGTCGGGTATGACGTAATATATCCTGTTTTTACTCTTTTGCAAGCCATTCGAAAAAAATTGTCAGACGGCCCGTTGCCTCAAAACGCAATGCCGATATGTCGCAGATACGCCGCAAGCAGCCAATCGCCGACCCACAACCATATCAGAGCCGCCAACGCAAGAAACGGCCCCAGCGGCAGAGCGATCCGGTGCGGCGACCGTTTGCGCCTCGCCGCCATGACCAAACCATAAACAACTCCGCCCAAAGAACCCGCGCCCAATACAAAGAATGCTCCGGGCAATCCGTACAGCGCGGCTATGGCGGCCATGAATTTGACGTCACCCAAGCCCAGGACTTCCCGGCCGGCCAGCCGCCGCCCGGTCACGGCAAAGCACCATAACCCGCCACCGACGATCAGCGCGGGCAACAGCGCGGCGAGCAATCCTTGCAAATGGGTGGCCGCCGCACAAACATCAGGGAAAACCACACTTACGACAAGTGCAAACAACAGGGCGGGCAACGTGAGCGCATCTGGGATGATCCGGTGTTCAAAATCGATCCAGACGGTCGGCAAAGCAAGCATGATCACGGCGAATGCCGTAAGCAGCGCGGCTGGCGGCATTTCGGCCATGCCGATTTTGGCGAAAGCCGCGACAAACAAGATGCCGGTAATCAGTTCAACTATGAAGTAGCGGCAGGAATACGGCGCGTGGCAATGACGGCAGCGGCCTCGTAAAACCAGATAGCTTACCAGCGGCAGGTTGTCAAACCAGCGGATTTCCGCTCCGCACGAGGTGCAGTGCGACGGAGCAAACACCACCGATTCTCCGCGCGGCATGCGCCAGATGCAGACATTGAGAAAACTCCCCCAGCAGCAGCCGAGCACAAACACCGAAACCAAACCAAAGATTGCCGGTATCGGGTAATTCATGCCAAGTCGGCTCCACCATTCGGAACTCCCGGCCGTGTAGTGCATAAGCAGTCTTGCAATCATAGTCAACCCTTCGCGTTAAAACCGTCGCGCATTGCTTCGATCGGAGCTTTTAAGCCGGTCCACAGTTCAAAAGACCGCGCCCCCTGATAGATCAGCATCGATTCGCCGTCCGTGCAACTCATGCCAAGATTTCTGGCGTAACACAAAAGCGGGGTAGGGCGGTAGATGGCGTCAAAAATTTTGAGAGACGGATGCAATTTAAGCAGTTCAAGTTCAAATGGTGGCGTGTCGTCGGCCCGCAGTCCGGCACTGGTGGCCTGTATAAGCACATCGGCATCGCAAATCCAGCGTTTGAGCGTATCGCGGTCACCCAAAGGAGCCGCCTCGGTCACGCAGCCGGGCGCGGCGGCGGCAATGCCATAAGCCAATGCCTCGGCCCGCTCCGGGGTGCGGTTGGTGATAAGCAGCCGGCCGGCTCCCTTGGCGGCCAGATGATAGCCGGTGGCGCGGGCGGCTCCACCCGCGCCGATAAACAGAAGCGTTTTGCCGGCGATTTCCACACCGAGATCATGCCGCAAAGCCATTTCCAGCCCGTAACCATCGGTGGAGTCGCCATAG
>JAQVVK010000037.1 GCA_028698975.1 Victivallaceae bacterium | reverse complement strand
GTTAAGCATGCTGGTCATGATGTACCAGGTGATCGGACGACCGTATTTCTCACCGGTCCGGGCGATCGATTCGGCAAAATAACGAAACAGCGGCCGACCGGAAACCGGGCCGATCGGATAAGTCCCCTTGGGCGCGTTGAACCCCAGACGGGTGCCCTGCCCGCCCGCCACGGTCAGGCAGCTGACCCGCCCCTGCTGTAAAAGTTCGACGCCGCGCCGGTACGCGTCTGAATAAAGCTGCTTTTGCGCCGCGTCACGCGGCTGAAGCGGGAAATAGGGAGCCGGGCCGAGATCGGCCGGTATCCCGGTCTTGGGGCGATTGATGACATAATCGTTGACCAGCTTGGCAAGCCCTTCAAAATCGACATTTTCAAGCTGGGCGGCATATTCGGCGCGTTCCGCGTCGGAGAGATTATCCCAATAAGTGAGCAGATGCGACTGCCCGGCGGCGGCGATGCGAGCGGATAGCGTTTTGAAATCCATAACCGAACTCCTTCAAAAAATATTAAATTATCCTGTATAATATATAAATACCAATTGGAGAAATCAACTTAAAAGCAGCGTTTCCAACTCGTTGACCGTGCATTCAAAAAACCGCAACGCGGCGTCAACCGGTTCCGGCGTGGCAAGATCCACCCCGGCGTCACGCATTATATCCAACGGGTCTTTGGAGTCTCCCGCCTGCAGAAATTTCAGATACGCCTCTCGTTTGGCCTGATCGCCCGAAAGCAGATTCTCGGCCAACCGGATCGCCGCCGACATGCCGGTGGCATATTTGTAAACATAAAAGTTGTAATAAAAGTGCGGTATGCGCGACCACTCCTGAGCCACCAGCGGATCGGCCTCCACCCCCGGCCCGTAATAGAGGCGGTTTAGCGAGGCGTATTTTTCGCAGAGAAAATCGGGCGTAAGCGGCACCCCGGCGGCAGATGATTCGTGCACCGCCAGCTCAAATTCGGCAAACATGGTCTGCCGGAAGATGGTACTGCGTATCTCGTTGGCCAGATTGCCGAGCAGATGGGCGCGCAGATCGCGGTCTTCCGTCGAAGCCAGCAAGTGATGCGAGAGCAATAGCTCGTTGGTTGTACTGGCAACCTCGGCCACAAAAATCGAATAGTCCGCATAATGATATGGCTGAGTGCGCTTCGAATAAAAGCTGTGCATGGAGTGCCCCAGCTCGTGCGCCAGCGTAAAGACATCGTTTAGCGTGTGATTGAAGTTGAGCAGCAAGTACGGGTAGCTGTCAAAACAGCCGCCGGAGTAGGCTCCGGAGCGTTTGCCGCGACGCTGCGGCACGTCCACCCAGCGTTGGGCAAACGCCTGCTCGAGGTCGCGCACATATTGCGCACCGAGCGGAGCAAGCGCCTGTCTAACCATCTTGGCCGCCTCCTCAAAGGAGTATTCGCGACGGCACCCCGGCAGCAGCGGACAAAACATATCATACATGTCGAGCCGGTCAAGTTTGAGAATTTGCTTGCGCAAATCCATGTACTTGTAAAATCCGCCCAGATTGTCATGCACGGTATTTATCAGATTGCGATATACCGATGGATCGATATTATCCCCCGACAAGGCCGACTCAAGAGCCGATCCATAATGGCGCACCCGCGCCTCGGTATTGTGAAGTTTAACCTCGCCGTCCAGTGTTGCGGCCAGCGTGTTTTCAAATTTCCTGTAGGTGCCATGCAGCTTGCGGAAAGCACGCCTCCTCACCTCCCGGTCGGAACTCTCCAAAAATCCGGAGTAGTTGGCGTGGGTCAGCTTGCGGCGTTTGCCGTTTTCGTCGTGTATGAAGCCAAAGTCCATATCCGAGTCGGTCAAGATGCCAAACACCTTGTCGGGCATACCCAGCGACTCGCTGAAACTGCCGATCAGCCGCTCCTCGGGTTCACTCAGTGTATGGGGTTTGTCGCGCAAAAGCTCGATCAGGCTGCGTCGATAAAGCGACAGCTCCGGCGCGTCAAGAAAACACTTCATGACCGGGTCGGGAATAGCCATAACCTCCGGATCAAACCATGCGCTCAACTCCGACAGCGACGCAAAAAGCGATTCAACCCGGTCAACCCGCGCCCGGTTGGCGGAGTTGGAGGTGTCTTCGTCGGAGCGCATATGGGCGTAACAGAAAACCTTTTCGCCCACCCGCGACGCCTCGTCGTCGGCGGCGATGGCGTCACGCAACACGGCGGGGGACTCGGCCAGACGGCCACGAAATGCCGCAAAGTTGCGGGTCAAAGGCTCGATCCGGGCAAAATCCCGCTCCCAATCGGCGGGGGTGGCATACATTGCTTCAAGATTCCAAACCGGTTCACTCGCCGTGCTTGTCGTCTTTGACTTGCCGCGATTCATCAGAGTTCTCCTTTCTTGCAAGCGACGAGAGGATAAACAACCCCACGCCGGTGCAAATGGCGATGTCCGCCACGTTGAACACCGGCCAGTGATACGACCGGTAATAGCAATCCAAGAAATCCACCACGCCGCCGCGCCACAGCCGGTCGATGCTGTTTCCGGCCATGCCGCCGAAAACCAGCGCGGCCGCCAGCACCCGTTCCGGGCAATTCTCGGTCAAGCGGCGAAAAAATACTATCATCAACACCGCAACGATCAAAGCCACCGACAGCAAAAAGGTGCCCCGTCCGGAAAACATACTCCACACCGCACCGTAATTTATCACATAGGTCAGCGAAAAAAATCCGTCGATCACCGGCCTGCTCTCGCCGAGGCTGAAATCATGCACCACCGCCTGTTTTGAACACTGGTCGGCCAACAGGACACCGCAACCCGCGGCAATGGATACTCCGCAAAATATCCGTTCCCGGAGAGACCCCGGAGTCAAACGGTCGAGCCAGCTCGTCATTTTAATGCATATTCTTTTCGTGCAGAGACTTGCATTTAACACAGTATATCGCGTACGGGCGGATCTCCAGCCGGCCCTCGGAGATCGGCTTGCCGCAGTCGAGACAGTTGCCGTACTCGCCGTGCATCAGCCGCTCCAGGGCGTCCTCGATCAATTCGAGGATGTTGCCTTCTTCGGTAAGCATGCGCAACTCCATCTCATGACGAGAGTTATCACTTGAAATATCGGCCATGTGCGTTGTCACGCCGCGTTTATCGGCGTTGCTGCAATCAAGCGCGTCTTCGGCGTGGTACTGCATTTGCCCCATAACCACATCGCGGACATGCATCAAAGCGTCGTAATAATGCTTGTCTTTTCCGGTCAAGGCGATAACCGGCTTTTTGGGTTTGGTCGTGACGGCCGGAGCGGCCTTCTCGACGGGTTTGCCAGACTTCTTCGCGGCGCATTTTTTCGCGGTCGCATTTGCAGCGGCGCGAGTTCCGACAGATTTGCTCTTTTCAGCCATAATCCCCCCCCTCGTCGTAAGAATGAACATCGATACTCTTTGGGGAAATTAATATACATGCCTGAATTGAAAATTCAAACCATTCCGGAACATAAAAACCACAAAATCCGCACTCGGCGTCGATGCGTCAAATTATATTGCGCAAAATCACGTCGCTCAGCGCGTCAAGTTTGATCGGTTTGTGTATCACTTCACGAAAACACTCCGCCTCGACCCGCTGGGTATCTGCGGTGATCGCCACGATCGGTATGCCGGACGTAGCTGGTTCTCCTGCAATCTTTTGCGCCATTACTTCGCCCGACATGCCGGGCATCCAAATATCGGTGAGGATCAGTGAAACCTGATGATTTTTAAGCAACCCGATGGCCTCCGCCCCCGACTCCGCGGCAATATAACTGAATCCCAGCTTACGGAGCATCACCCCAAGCAGACGACGGTTCATCTCAATATCGTCGACCACCATAATCAATTTGGCACCGCCCGGATTTTCAACCGGGCTTTCGGCAACGCCTTCTTTGGACGACGCTTCGACCGCCGCCTCCCCCGCCGGACGCGACGGCTCATACCACTGTTTTCCGCAATCGGTCACGTCAATGATCTGCTCGACCACCATTCCGGGGCCGCCGGAACGCTCCGGCACCGAGCGCGCCATAAAGATCAGCCGGCGGCCGCCGACCTCCTTGCAGACCGAATGCACCTCGCCGTCACGCCGGGCCAGCTTCACCGGGCAGTCCGCGGTCGGCTCCTTGATGCCGCAAAACATCTCGGCACAGCAATGCGTATTGTCGTCAAACGAATAGCCGGAAGTCTTCTCCGCATATTGCCGCGCCGCGAGATTGAGCCTCAAAAGCAGGCCGGACGCGTCGAAAAGCAATGTCATCGCCGGCATAAACTCCATTATCGCCTTGCTGCGGTTTTCACGCTGGATGAACTCCAACTGCCCTTCGCGGCGGGTCACATAACCTCCAACCACCGCACAAAACGACCTGACAAACGTGAGATCGGCCTCATGATGCTCCCACTTCATATCAACGCCGTAACGAAACGCCAAGGCTCCGTATGTACGCTCCCCCAGCATCACCCGGCCGACAATTATCGATGACGCCTCGTAAAAGCCAAGCATTTCGCGTTTCCAACTGCACAGGTCGGTGTCATCCAACGAAAAAGCCACAGCCGGCGTCGAAGACAACATCTCAAACAGCGACTCCATATTTATACGCACCAAGACGTTGCGCTCGCCCGGCACCGTTTTGCCCGCCTGAGCCCATCGATTGCGGATGACCGTCATACCCCTACCGTTGTCGGAGGAGGCAAAAAGAGCCACCGCGTCGGCTCCGATCTCGTCGCAAGCCTCGTCAAATACCGTTTCGATCATGCGATTGAAGTCAATGCCTCCGCTCATCCGCCCGGCCAAAGTAGCCATACGAGTGATCCGTTTTTTCCATATCTCACCGGATTCATCAAGTAGCAGATTACTCATTGCAACCTCCTGCCAAAGCATCATTTATAAATTTTTCAATCGTTTCAGCCGCGGATTTTTCGCTGTCTCCACCCGTTGCCACCAGCTGATACGACAGCCATGCATCACCTTTTTGCCAAACCCGCCGGAACGTCATGAAGTTTCCGGTTGACCAATGCGGCCCGACATACCAAGTATATGTAAGATGAGCGGCAGCGGCGACTCCGCCCGCCGAACGCAATTCCTGTACCGCCAACGGCCCCTGCGTAGTGTCGACCACTTTTTCGCGGTTGGAAATCACTTCACGGCCGCCGCTTCGCATACACAACTCGGTCGGGTGAAGTTTATGCACGTCACCACCCAGTTTGACCGCCAGCAAAACCAAACTGGTCACGCCGCCGGATTTTCCGCCGTCTTTTCGGAAAAACACCCAGCGCGAGACTTCGCAGCCGCTGAAGAAACGCCTTTCCCCGGCCGAGGGAGACTCCGAAACCCCGATCCAGCCGCCGACCCGGGTCAAGTTCTCACGAAGCCGCACCGGCTCGCCGAAACGCGGCGGGTTGAGTTTGGCCACCATCGCACCCGCGACCAGCACCGCCGCCGCCACAAAGAACACCGTATGCAGTTTGGCCGGCCGGCGAACCCAGATAAACCCCGCCGCCAGCACCGCCGCCGCAATCAACTTCAAGGTCAGCCCGGCGAGGTCGATCCCGCACAACAGTCGGAAATAATAACCGCTCCAATAACCGGTCGAGGGGCAACCCAGTGCCAGTAAGACAAAAAGCGGCAGCGTCCCGATAAACAACGTTTCGCCTTACATGAGCAGTACGGTCGAGGAAGTAAGCCCCACGGCAGATAGGATCACCAGCGCGTGGATGTGACGCAGTTCGCCGAAAACCAGCCCGGCAATGCAAATCACCACCGGTACCAGAGCCCGCCAGTCGATCTGGGTTTGCGCCCAACCGGCGATGCGGCGGCGAAAGATTACGCCGAGCAGCAGGGCGACGACGACAAACAGCCAGTTTTTGGAATCCAAAGGCGACTGCCGCCACGCGCCCCATATATACCCCAATTCGGTACACAGCGGGATCAGCGAAATTATCGTCAACACCGGTTTTAACCGCGCAAAATTCACTCGTGCGCCTCTCTTTCCGCAACAAATGCAAAAAGCGGCCGCTCCGCCGCCAGCAGCAACACCGCTCCTGCCGTGACCGCCAATCCAAAGATCGAGTGCAGCGGGTCTTCAAACGCCCGGTCGCCGATCCGGGTGTAGAGCCAGATCACCACGGTCAAACGCAACGTATTGCATATAATGATTATGGGTAAAAGGGTAAGATAATGCGCCACCCGCAGCCAAAGCGACCGCCCCTTGACGTTGACAAAGAAGAAACCGATAAACAACATGGCTTCCAAGAGTTCCACTCCGCTGCAAGCCGCCGTGACCGCCACCTGCCCGCCGCCGACCGAGATCACCGCCCGTTCAAATTCGGCGGAGACCCCCACCAGCCGCAGCGCGCTTACCGTGAGCGCGGCGCACAACTGGCTCATCGGCAAACTGAGCAGAATATAAATGAACTTCTGCGCCGGAGCCAACATGACAAAAATCGCCAGCGGCAGTATCAGCTTTAGCGAAAGCCGCCAGTCGACGCAAAACAGCATCAGCGCGACCAGTAAGAGCGTCAGAGCAACTGACGCGCAACCGGCCGGAGCAAACCAGATCAGGCACGCGGAAGCCGCCAACGCCAGCCACGCCGCCGGACGGACACGCCGCACGGCGGACTCCCCCCGCGTTTCGCCGGCAAAAACACTTATTACGATCGCCGCCCCCAGGCCCCACAAGGCGAGAGCGTCAATTTGCGATCCGCCGCCAGTCAAACACCCGATCAGCGAAAACAGCGCAGCCGCGCCGATGATCGCAATCGCCGTTTTATTGGCGCGGCAGCGCGCCGCAAACAAATTGATTTTTTCTTTTTTCAGCATATAAACACGACTATCTGCCGGATTTTTCCGCCTCGGTCAACCGGTTTCTCAGACAACTTTTGGCCGGTTCCCACGATGGATAGAGCGTCTGCGCTTTGCGGGCAAGCGACATCGCCTCGGTCGCTTTGCCGAGAGCCGCTTTGACTTCAGAGAGGTTTACCAAAACCAAGCCCCAATTTGGATTGGTTTTAAGCAGACGGTCGTAAATCTCCTCGGCTTTTTCGTCCTGATCGGTCTGCGCGTACAGACAGGCCAGCTGATAGTCACGCTCCTGCGCCGACGGCATTTTTGTGAGGGAATCGATGGCCTCCAGACGGCTCTCCCGCTGTTTTTCCGACAACCCGGACTGCTCAAACATATAGGCACGCAGAGAATTTACCGCATACTTGCGACGCGGAGTGTCGGTCGGGAAAGCATCCAGAAGTTCATTAAGTTCTTTCAGATGCCGGGTACGCAGCAAAAACATGGCGAAACGCTCAAGCAGCATGGTGTCGCCGGGCGACTTGGCCATGGCATCCTGATATATCTTGTTTGCACTGTCGTACTTGCGCAGAGCTTCAAAACAGAGAGCCTCGCCGATGCGGGCCGGCAAACTCGCTTTTACCTGCTGGAAATTGGCAAGACTGCGGTCGACCTTGCCGGTGCTGAACTGCGCCTCGGCCAGCATCAGGCGGCTGGTCTCGTCTTTGGGATCGGCCTTAAGCCGCTTCTCCGCCAGACGTATGACCGTATCGAAGTCCCGGCGGTTGTAAGAGTCGAGCATCATTCTGGTTTCGGCCCGGCGGTAAGCCGGGGAATCCGGTGCGCCAAGTTCAAAAATCAGACGGGTCACCCCCTCCACGTCATCCGGCCGCCCGGCGGGAATGATCGGCAGAAGCCTTGCCAGCTGCTCGGCCAGCTGGGCGCGAGCCCCCGGGCCGGGAGCCAGCTTCAGCAAGGCGTTGACTTCCTCTCGGATCAACGCGGTCTTGCCCAACGCCGCATAACACGAGATGTGAATGACCCGGCACAACTGCCTCGAATGAAACGCAGGACACAGTTCGATGGCGTTTGCCGCCTCAATCAGTTTGTTGTCAACATAAAATGCAAGCGTGTCGAGATAGTAGGCCACCTCAAGATCGGTCTTGCTTTTTACCGAAAGCCCCGAACGCAGCTTGCGGATCTCATCGGCCTTTTTCTGGGCGGCAAAAAGTTCGCCCAAATTTATAACGGCGGCCCGGTTATCGGGTTGGGAAGCCAGTTCAAGCTCGAAATACTTGCGGCTTTCATCAAGTTTTCCTCTCAGCTTGTACAATTCCCCCAATGCCATGTAGGTGCGGCGCGGCGAAACCGCCACCGCTTTAAGCAACCATTGCTCCGCCTCGCTCCATTTACCGCTGAAACCGGCGATCTGCGCCATGCCCATCATACCGAGCCAGCGGGCATTGCGGTCGTCGGAGCGCAGCATGCGACCGTAGGCAAGCGCGGCATTTTTCACGTCGCCGCGACGCAGCAGCAACACGGCCCGGATACGCATCAACCGCGGGTCTCCGGCATCGATCCGCTCCGCCTCCGCCAGCAATTCGGCGGCCTCGTCCAGCGTGCCGGAGGCGGCGACGGCATACGCAAACATCGAGATTTGACGCGGCGAGAGTTTGTTTTCCTTGTATTTAGCGCGCAGCAGCTGGGCGGCCGCGGCGTATTTTTGGCCGTCAAGCAGCATTTGGATACGCATATCGGCGGCATCCGGGTCAAGCGGATTAAGCATGGCGACCTGATTCCAGTAGTAGGCTCCGGTGACGAAATCGTCGCGTTTTTCACAAAGGTCGGCCAGCATACGACAGGCTTTTTCATTGGAACGGTCGCGTTTTAAAACTTCTTTGAGATCGTGCATCGCACCGTCGTGATCGCCACTTTCGATCTTTGCCGACGCCGATTTCCACAGCGAGGCGACCGAGTAACTGCCCCAGGCAAACCATCCCAGCACCCCAAAAACCGCCAGAGACAAAACCACGGCAACCACAATCACACACAATTTCACCGAGAGTTTCACCTTAACTCCTCCCTATTCGATTGTTGCAAACAATATACACCAACCACTAATATAGGCCGCATTAATGCAAATACAAATCATAAGATAAAAATTAAAACCTTTTTTCGCTTTGTGCGTTTTGAAGAGCTGCGCCCTTGAAAAAAATTGTTTTCGGGGTATTGTATAAAATGTGTATATGCAATGGGGGATACAAATATGATGTTCTTTGATATTTTGATTTATACGGCCTCTTTGCTTTTTGCAATGCTGGCTATCGGATTCTGTATTTTTTCACATGAACTCGGCCATTTTCTGGCCGCCCGCTGGCGCGGTCTGCACATCGATGCGTTTTCCATCGGGTTCCGGCCGATCTGGCGCAAAAAAGTCAACGGTATCGAATACCGCATCGGCTGGCTTCCTTTCGGAGGCTACGTCGAGCTGCCGCAGATCGACGCGACCGATCAGATACCCAAGGCGGCGGACGGCACCGAGCTGGCGAGAGCAAAGCCGCTTGACCGTATCATTACGGCGGCGGCGGGGCCTTTTTTCAACATCATATCCGGGCTGTTGGTCGCCTGTGTGGTCTGGGCGGTCGGCATGCCGCGCACGTCGCCGCGCATGAGCGAAATAACGGTGATGACCGTCAACGCCCAAAGTCCGGAGTATCAGGCCGGATTGCGCTCCGGAGACACCATCGTAAAGGTCAACGGGAAACCCTTCAACTCGACCTGGGTCGAATTTGTGAACTCTATTCTCTTTACCATCGGCGACGTCGAATACGGCGTGCGGCGCGACGGTCGGGATCTGAGCGTGCGTTTCGCGCCGCAGCCCAACCCGGACGCGCCGGGATCGCTCCGGCATGAAAAGGTGGCCTATCCGTTTTTCCGGCCGCTGATACCGATCGCGTTTTCCGAGGTGGCCAAGGGTTCACCGGCCGAACGGGCCGGAATTGTTCCGGGCGACATGCTTATCTACGTCAACGACGAGCTTGCGCTCGGTATTGAAGATATACAAATGGCGTTCAACCTTGCCGCCGGCGAGCCAGTCAAACTCACGCTTGAAAATGCGGAGGGAGTCCGGCGCGAGGTCGAAGTCACTCCGGAAACGATTCCGGGCGGCCAGGCCTACACCCGCTACCTTGTCGGCATAAACATGCGCCCGGCCTCGCAGGGGGTCATGGTCGATTCGGTGCGCGCCAAGTGGCCGGCCGCAAAAGCCGGAATAAGCGGAGGCGATCTGATTTTGAGCATCAACGGCGAAAAAATCTCATCTCCCGAAGCCATGCAAAACGCTTTGTCCAAATATAAAGACCAGCCCTTGGAGATGGTCGTGTTCCGCGATGGCAAGATATTGCCGCCGTTCAAGCTGACGGCACGGGCGGTGGAGCCGCGCACGATAGGCATCACGGTGGATATAAGGGAGCATCCCTCCCCGGCCAAGCAGTTTGTCTCAATGCTGGAGCAAAGTTACAAGACCCTGCGCAACATGTCGTTTTGGGTCGGCAAAAAAATGGGACTGACCGAAAAAGCCAGTTCGCTCAATCCGACCCACATTTCCGGGCCGCTCGGCATGGGCATGGTACTTTTTCAGTCGGTGGAAAGCGGTTCGCTCATAACCGGCATCTATTTTATCGCGCTCATCTCGTTTGCGCTGGCCATCTTCAATCTGCTGCCGCTGCCGGTGCTTGACGGCGGACATGTGGCGTTCGGATTGTTTGAGCTGATATTCCGCCGTCCGGTGCCGACCGTCATCATCAAAGGATTGTCGGCGGTATTTGTGGTGCTGTTGATCGCCTTGATGCTGTTTGCCACCTATATAGACGGCAGACGGCTTTACCGAAACCGGTTCGCAGACGGCGAACCGGCCCCCAACCCAGCAGTGGAGAACAACAATGCAGACGCCGCAAGGGAAACGACGGCACAGCCGTAGCGTTTTCGTAGGAAAAGTCGAAGTCGGCGGCAATGCCCCGATCTCGATTCAATCGATGCTCAACACCGACACGCGTGACACCAAAGCCTCGCTGGCGCAGATCGACGAACTTGCCGGGATCGGCTGCGAGATAATCAGACTGGCGGTACCGGACATGGCGGCGGCGCAAGCGATAGCCACCATCGCCGAGGCGTCGCCGTTGCCGCTGGTGGCGGACATTCATTTTGACCACCGTCTGGCGGTCGCCGCAATCGAAAACGGAGCGGCGGCGGTGCGGCTCAACCCCGGCAATCTCACCGATCCGGCGGCGGTGGAAATCGTCGCGAAGTGCGCGCTGGCTCACAACATACCGATCAGGGTCGGAGCCAACGCCGGCAGTCTGCGCCCCGCATGGATACGCGCCAAGATGTCGGCGGGCATGAGCCATGACGCGGCGGTGGCCGAGAGCTTGGTCGAAAGCGCGATGCACGAGTGCGCCATGCTGGAAAAATTTGGAGTTTCCGCGATCAAGGTGGCTTTGAAATCATCAAGCGTCGGCATTACGACCGCCGCCTGCCGGGAATTTGCTTCGCGCTCCGATTACCCGCTCCATCTGGGGATCACCGAAGCCGGCACCCCGGCACACGGCGTCATCAAGTCGGCTATCGGTATCGGCACATTGCTTATGGAGGGGATCGGCGACACCATACGGGTGAGCCTCACCGCGCCGCCCGCCGCCGAAGTGACGGCGGCGATCCGCATTCTCGAAGCGTGCGGGCTGCGTCCGGCGGCTCCGGAGCTGGTTTCCTGCCCGACCTGCGGGCGCACCATGATCGATCTGATCGGTCTGGCCGGAGAAGTCGAGCGCTTCATCGACGGTCTGAAATCGCAGGGCAAGGTCATCAATCTGGCCAAAGTCGCGGTCATGGGGTGCGCGGTCAACGGGCCGGGCGAAGCGCGTGACGCCGATCTTGGCATAGCCGGCTCGAAATCCGGCGAAGTCGTGCTGTTCAAATTTGGCCGTACCGTAGGGGTGTTTTCGCAAAAGGACGGCGTTGAAGCCTTGAAGCAGGAGATTGTCGCCGCCTGCAAATAAATTGCCGCGAAAAGGCTTGCACAATGTTTCAACCGTGTTATATTAAGTTATACTTATATTTACAAATTTGATCCAAAACGAAAGGAATCGCGCAAAAATGAGCAAAGCATACGATTTGGCCAAGGCCGTTTATCAAACTCACGGGGTCGACACCGAGGCGGCCTTTAAGCGGCTTGACAAGATCGCGGTGAGCCTGCATTGCTGGCAGGGCGACGACGTGGCCGGTTTTGAGAACAATATTTCGCTGGATGGCGGTCTGGCCGTGACCGGCAATTACCCGGGTCGCGCCCGCACGCCGGACGAACTTCGCGCCGACATCGACAAAGCGATGTCGCTTATTCCCGGCACGAAGCGGCTCAATCTGCACGCGATCTACGCCGAGACCAACGGCAAAAAGGTGGGCCGCGACAAGCTGGAGCCGAAACACTTCGCGCGCTGGGTCGACTGGGCCAAAGCCAACAAGGTGGGTTTGGACTTCAACCCGTCGTTTTTCTCGCATCCGAAGATGGACAACGGTTTGACGCTGAGCAGCTCCGACGCCGGCATCCGGGCGTTTTGGGTCGATCACGGCATCGCTTGCCGCAAGATCGCCGAATCGTTTGGCAAAACGTTGCACAACACCTGCATAACCAACTTCTGGGTCCCGGACGGCTTCAAAGACACGCCGTTTGACCGGCTTGCTCCGCGCAAACGGCTGGCCGATTCGCTCGACAAGATATTCGCGGTCAAGATCGACCCGCGTTACGACCGCGACGCGGTCGAGTGCAAGCTCTTCGGCATCGGCGCCGAGAGCTGTACGGTCGGTTCGCATGAGTTCTATATGGGCTACGCCATGAAGAACAAACTTCTGCTTTGCCTTGACTCCGGCCACTTCCACCCGACGGAAGTCATCTCCGACAAACTCAGCAGCACGCTGCTTTTTGTCGACGAAGTGCTGCTGCACGTCAGCCGGGGCGTCCGCTGGGACAGCGACCATGTGGTGACGCTCACCGATGAGCTTCGCGCCATCGGCGAGGAGGTCATCCGCCACAACTTCGACAAGCGCGTCCACATCGGGCTGGATTACTTTGACGCATCGATCAACCGCATCGCGGCATGGACCATCGGCGCGCGCAATATGTACAAGTCGTTATTGCTCGCTCTGGTCGAACCGGCCAAGGAACTCGCGTCGGTCGAGAAAAAGGGCGACTTCACCGGGCGGCTCGCGCTGCTCGAAGAAGCCAAAACCCTGCCGTTCGCCGCGGTTTGGGACGAATACTGTGAACGCTGCGGCGTGCCGGTCGGCTCCGCATGGCTTGACGAAGTGCGCTGCTACGAAAAAAATGTGCTGGCCAAGCGCGGTTAATCCGTAAAAAAAGCGAAGGAAAAACAAAATGTCTCTTGCAGTGATCCGGGAGCTTTCCAATCGTTACGGTGCCGACCCGAGCTATGTGCTGGCCGGCGGCGGCAATTCCTCTTTCAAGGATGAGCAGTATCTCTACATCAAGCCGAGCGGCGTGCCGCTGGCCAAGATTGTGGAGGACGACTTCATAAAGCTGGAGCGCGCCGTGATCCGCCGCGCCTTTGCCGATGTGGCCAAGGCTCCGGCGGCCGAACGCGAAAAGCTGGCCAACCGCTATATGACGTTTGCAACGGTGAACAGCTCCGGCCGCCGCCCGTCGGTCGAGGCTCCGCTGCACGAGCTTTTGGAGTTCACCTATGTGCTTCACCTGCACCCGGGCGTGGTCAATGCGCTCACCTGCGGGCAGGACGGAGAAAAAATATGCAACGAATTGTTCCCCGGCGCGCTTTGGGTACCGGCCACCGATCCCGGGTTCATACTCGGGCTTACCCTGCTTGAGCATCTGGAAAACTACAAACGCCAAAACGGTCATGCTCCGGCGTTGATCTTTTTGCAGAATCACGGGGTATTCGCCGGAGCGGACACCGCCGAGGGTATTGACGCAATCTACAAACAGGTGATGGACACCCTGCGCGAGTGCTGCGCCCAAGCCGGGATTTCGCTCGAAGTCGAACTTACCGGCGAATATGACATGGATACGGTCATGGAATACGCCCCGCAACTGCGCTGGTGGCTTTCCGACGGCACTGCTCCAATGACGGTAAAATCGATCGCACCGTTCAAGACCGCCTGCGGCGCACTCACGCCCGATCACATCGTCTATGCGAAGTCATACTCACTGGTTTGCGACGCGCCAAGCCGCGAAGCGGTCGAAGCATTTGAAAAACTCCACGGCTACAAGCCTTTGGTGGTCGAAGTGCCGGGGAAAGCGGTTTTCTGCGCCGGCAAAAACGCCCCCGCCGCCGAAACCGTGGCCATGCTGGCCCGTGACGGCGGTCTGGTACAGCAGCTTTCGTCGGCATTCGGCGGGCCGCTTTACCTCGACGACGCACGCCGTGCTTTCATTGAAAACTGGGAAGCCGAGTCGTATCGCCGCAAGGTGGCGGCGGGTTCGGGAGCCACCCTCACCGGCAAGATTGCCGTGGTGACCGGAGGAGCCCAGGGATTCGGTTTCGGCATCGCCGAGAAGCTGGCCGCGGCCGGCGCAACGGTGGTGATCGCCGATCTCAACGCCGACGGAGCGCGTCAGGCGGCGGCGGCGATCAAATCCACCGGCGGCACCGGAGCCGTGGCGGTCAACATCTCCGACGAGGCGTCGGTGGAGACCATGGTGCGCGCGGTGGCCTCCAACTACGGCGGCATCGATCTATTTGTGGCCAACGCCGGTGTGCTCAAAGCCGGTTCGGTCAAGACGCTGGAAAAGAAAGACTGGGATTTTGTCACCTCGATCAATTACTCGGGTTACTTTGTCTGCGTGAAGTTCGTTTCGCGGCTGATGGCCAAACAGAACTCCGCCGGCCCGGGCTGG
>JAQVVK010000036.1 GCA_028698975.1 Victivallaceae bacterium | reverse complement strand
GCGAGAGAAACGCAGTACCCCGCAGGTTCCGGCGTGGTGAGACGCCATTTTGCCTTGTAAAAGGCAAAAAAATAACTCCTCTCCACCAGAAATAAAAAAAGCATTCCCGTTTGTAATGAAATCTCTTAATCTATGGCGGCGCGATAGGGGATTCGACAAGGAGCGCAGCGACGAAGAGCGCGAGCACGGAGCGGAGCGACGGGCGCAGCGCAACCCTCGGTACGAGTGAATCGAGCGAGCTACGAAGTAGCCGCGAGAGAAACGCAGTACCCCGCGGGTTCCGGCGTCGTGAGACGCCATTTTGCCTTGTAAAAGGCAAAAAAATAACTCCTCTCCACCAGAAATAAAAAAAGCATTCCCATTGGGGAATGCAAATTTTTAATTTATGGCGGAGAGAGAGGGATTCGAACCCTCGGAGAGGTTACCCCCTCGCAGGTTTAGCAAACCTGTGCTTTCGGCCACTCAGCCATCTCTCCGCTTTATGTTCTATAACATACCACAAGTTCAAAAAACATCAAATCATTTTTGGCGAAAATTCGCTTTTTTTTTATGAATCCGCTTACGCCTTGCCCATACAAGGCCTGTCTTGACGCGTCTGGGAATCGGCTGATCAGTCGTCAACCATTTCGGCGGGCGGATCAAGCAGCGTGATGTTTTCACCCAGTCGAAACGACGTGTTGCGAAGCTGGGCATGACTCATCTCCGGCACCACTTTGACCGGCACGTTGGCATCAAGCGTCACATCAAGCGATCCATCGGTCAAAAGTTCCCATTTGACCTTGAGCCGCCCGCGCGCCATCGGGATTGTGCCTTCGGCCCAATCGAGTTGATGAAAGGCCGGATTGAAGAAGATCGCGCGGTGGCCCGGCTCTGCAATGCGCACTCCGAGCACCTCGCGAAGCAAGAAAACGTTTGGCGATATGCAGCAGCCGTTTGAAAAACGTGTCGGCATGGGCCAGGGGCTGTCAGGCTCCACATTCCATGCCCCCGGCACCTCGCTGATACGCCGCGACCAATAGTCGCGGAAGTAACGAAACGCCCAATCGCGCTGTCCCAACGCAAACATCATTTCCATAAAAAGAAAGTGGAAATATGGACTCCGCGATTCTTCGCTGTGGTCAAACGGCGGGTCGAAGTTGAAGAACGAATTGAAAAAATGCTCGAATTCTTCAAGCGGCATCACTCCGCCGAACATCGCGCAGAAATTGGCAAAGAGATTGTATTCCGCCGAATCCTTGTGGGCGCATTGCCAACGGCAGAACAATTGTTCTTTTGGGTTGAAGTTGCTGTCTTGCAGAGACTTGGCTATACTGTGCATGCTCTCGATGCAACGCTGTGCATCGTCGTCGCGCCCGATCAGGCGGAAAATGTCTTCGCTGGAAAGCAGAAATCTGCAATACAGCGCATTGAGAAATGTCGGCACCGCTCCGCGCGGAAACTTCGCCGGGCTTATCGGGCTGCGCTGCGACATCTGAGGATCAATGTCAACCAGCAGGCCGTTTCTGTCGGTCAGCATTTCAAAATAATCGACAATCGACGGCAAAGCTTGCGCCGTACGCTCCAACTCCACCACATTGCCGCTGAAATGGTAGTTGTAGAGGGCCCAAACCGGGAAGAAAAACATGTGAACCAACTGCGGCAGCGTGCCGCGGCCGTGGGAAAGTGCCGGCAGTTCGCCGTTTTCCAGCTGCGCATCCAAAAACTGACGCAGACGCACCGAGGAATACTCAAAGTCGCCATAGACTGCCGCCATATTGACCGCATCTATATATGCGTCAAGCATATAACAGTCATATACCTCGTGAGATCCACCCAGCGGTATGAAAGCCGCCGAGCGGCGCATGGTCTGACGACCGATCTCCCAAAAGCGGTTAAGCATTTCGTCCGAACTGCGAAATTCACATTCGTGACGCTCGCTTTGCACTAATTCGCTGAAGCTCACCGAGTTGACCCGCACCACGTTTTGAGCTTCCCGTACCGAAACACATACATAATAACAGTCGGCCGGCGTCATGGACAGCATGAAATTATGACCGGTCGTGCAATAGACAGTGCCGATCGCCCGCAATCCGCCGAATGCGACATATCCGTTGTCGCTGCGGCGCAGACCGATCGATACATCGACAATATCTCCAGGCATCGCGTCTATTGCCACTTTGATAAAGCCATAGCGCATGGTGTCAAGCTTGAATATCTGATAGTCGCTCTTGCTCAATCCGGGCTGATCATCGCCGCATTTGCCGACTTCTTTGAAGGTGGCGTTGCTCAAAAGCGCGTGCGGGTCGGTGATGTCCTCAAATTCCGAACGGCAGTCTTCGGTCGAAAGCCGGTCGAAATCAACCGACGGTGTGGCGAAATCAATGCTGAGCTTGAGCGGCCCGGCAATACGCCACGCCTCCTGAGACTGCTCACTCGGCTGTCGCCGTATCCTGATCGGGTTCATGCCTTTCACGTCGCTCAACAGCATGAACAACCCCATCGATGACTGCCGCGGAGTCTGGAAAAATATCAGACGGTTCCAGCCCGCGCCCAGCGGCAGCACGTCGCCGCGCTCGCCGTTGCGCGAATTGCCCGCCGAAACCAAGTCGCCGTTGCAGAACAGCTTGAAACGATCGTCAGAAAATATTTTAACCGGTACATCGCACACCCGGTCGCTGTGAATGTAGCAGCAGCCGGCATAAGTGTCGCGCCCGTTGCCGCGATTTGGGAAGAAAACCTGTGTCCAGTTGGGCACATCGGTTACCGTGCCGTGGCAGACCGGGGTCACCGCCGTGGAGTCTTCGGCAATCGCCGGCGGCGGCAGCGGATGAAGCTCCAACCTGCCGCCGCGTAAATTCGGCGAACTCAGCAGATCGGGGTGGCTCCAGCGCGAATCCGGCGAAAAGGTCGGCATCATCCAGTGTTGCGGGTATGCGTTTGAGCGCAGCATTTGGGTCAGCGAGCCATCCGCCGTGAAACGCGCCCGGTTGCCGGAAAAGCATTTGCCCTCAAGGATAAACCATGAACTGTCGGTTTTAATCGTCGGCTGATTGTTCATGGCAAGTTGCGCCCAAACCCCGGGCGTGCCGCCGGGTGCCGAATTGTCTTTGCTGCAACTGGCGATTATCGACACCACATTTATGCCGGCCTCAAGATAAAAAGTTATATCATACTGGTCAACATAACTTATGCCGGGGTCCTGATGAGCGCGCGGCCCGAACCCGATAAAGCGGCCGTTGATAAAGAGTTGGTAAGCGGAGCGCGCCGTGATCCAAATCGTGGTCTCAATACCGACGAATCCGCAGACAAACTCCTTGCGCAGCAGCAGAAATACTTCCGGGTTGTCCTGTATCGAGTCCTTCCATATCCACTCTCCGTCGATCCGAGCCGGCATTCTCAATCCGTCCATACCGTCCTCGCTTTCCGCACACTGGCTTTTTATGAAAGAAACTTCAGCATGGAACTACAATGAATCAACTTTGCTGTTTTTGCAAATAGAAAATAATAAATTTTGCAAAAAAAGTCACTTTTCAGACACTTTTACACCTCTGTCATCGGTGGTTACGCATGAATATAGGAGCGACGCTCCATCGCTTCTTCCAAATCGTCCGTTGGCGAGCCAGCCAATTTAAGATGATACTTCTCGGTCAATATATGCAGCACCTCCGGCGTGACAAAGGCCGGAAGCGTCGGCCCCAGCGTGATGTTTTGTACTCCGAGCGATAAAAGCGACAACAGCACCGCCACCGCTTTCTGCTCGTACCATGACAGATTGATCGATACCGGCAGGTGGTTTACATCGGTGTGCAGCGCGGCCCCCAGAAGAGTAATCACCCGCACCGCGGAATAGGCGTCGTTGCACTGACCGAGATCCAACAGCCGGGGCAGACCGTCGATGGCGCCGAATTCGTGCTTGTTGAAGCGGTATTTACCGCAGGCGAGCGTCATAATAATACAGTCGTCTGGAACTTGTTCGGCCAGCAGAGAGTAGTAGTTGCGCCCCGGCCGCGCACCGTCGCAGCCGCCGATTATAAAGATGTGACGCAACCGGCCTGAATTAAGCAGATCGAGTATCTGCGGAAGTTCGACCTCGATGGCGTCGTGGCCGAAGCCGACCGTGATGAAACGCTCTTCGCCGCATACATCAAACCCTGCCATGTGGTTTGCCGCTTCGACAAGCTGCCCGAAATCGCTTTCATCAAGGTGACGGGTATCCGGAAACGACACCGGCCCGGAGGTGTAGACCCGGTCGCGATATGTTTCGACGGGCGGCATCAGGCAGTTGGTCGTCAACAGTATCGGGCCGGGAAACTCCGCAAATTCACGCCGTTGCTCCTGCCATGCGCCTCCGTAATTGCCGACAAGGTGTGGATAACGCTTCAGCTCGGGATAACTGTTGGCGGTAAGCATTTCTCCGTGCGTGTAAACGTTTACTCCGGTATCCCGGGTCGCTTCCAGCACCCGCCGGAGATCGCCGAGATCGTGCCCGGAAACCAGTATCGCTTTGCCCGGAAGCGGGGTGACCCGTACACGGGTCGGCTCCGGGCGGCCAAACTGCTCACGATGCGCCCGGTCAAGCAGCTCCATTGCGCGCAGATTCATGGAGCCGCATTCCAGCGTGAGCTTGACCATTTCGTCAACCCGGATGTCCGGGTGAAGCACAAAGGCGAGCGCCCGGCATATATGATCGGTGAGCTGCGGATCGCGATAGCCCAACCGCGCCGCATGGTAGGTGTAGGCGGCCAAGCCTTTCAAACCAAAGAGCATCAGGTAAATGCGGCCACACAATTCGTTGCCGTGGCGGGCACGCACCGACTCCACGCCGCAGGTGGCGGCTCGTTCAAGCAGTTCTTCGCGGTCGCCGGGGAGTTTTTTGCCGAAACTGCAGGCGACTTTACGGCATCGGCGTTCCAGATCGTCGGTGGAGAAATTGACATTGGTTATGGTCGTAAACAGGGCTTCGGTCATCATGTCGTCAAGCACCGACGATTCGCAATGGCGTTCTATGCGCTGCTGGGCAAGCTCCTCGGTCAATCGCAGCAAAAGATCCTGAAGTGCGGCCGCTTCGGCGGTTTTGCCGCATACGCCGACTTGTCCGGTACAACCATGGCCGCCAGCGGTCTGTTCGCACTGGAAGCAAAACATGTTATCACTCATAATAAGCACCTCCGCAACATATATGGGTTTCATAGATAATCAAGATAATGCGATGGCGCGTTTTTTCAATGCCGGTTTGCTTTCAGCTCCAAAATTGACTCGCCTTATTGGGTTAATGAGCCACAACAGAAAACAAGGAGAAATCACATGTGGTACAAAGATGGAGTCGCATACTCAGGCCCCGCCATGGGCAGTGGTTGGATGTCATCTCACGGCTTTACGACCGAGCCGCCGGCCGTCAGTCGGGTGGACGACGCACAATGGGTCGATAAAGGGCGTTTTATTGCGGCGGTGATCGGCTTGATCCCCGAAGCGAGACGTCAGGCGGTGGCCGCCGATTGGCGCACGCTGGCGGCCATTGCCCAGTTGCCCGGCGATGGGGTCAATCTTGCCGACGCGCGGGTCAACACATTTCTCGATCTGGCCGGGATTGAAGTTGAAGCCCTGTCCGCGGCATTGGAAAATGAGGCCGCATTATGAGGACCTGGCCCGGCGCATTGCGCGAACGTGCGGCGGCGGCCGGCTGTCAAGCCCCCGATATGTTTTGGCGCGCATCGGAAGCGGCACTCGGTGCGGTTTATAACGGGATCGGCCCGGAGGAGTGGCCGCCGTTTCTGCGGGAACTGCTTTCCAGAAATCTGAACCGCCTTGAACCGGCTGCTCTTATTCACGATTTCGAGTATGTCTTTGCCAAACCGGATTATATCGGGTTTACCGCCGCCAACTGGCGTCTGGCGATCAACGGCATTCGTTTGTCGACCGGTTGGCGGGGCAGGGCGGTCGCATTGTTGCTGGGTGTGCTGTGTCAAGTGTTTGGCCGCCGGGCCTTTATAGGAGCGCATAAAATTGAGTGAGAGTTGGATTCAAATCATAAGTGCCGCCTGTGCCGCGTGGGTGGCTTGGGAGCTGCGCCAGTTGCGGCACGACGTGGCGAAACGGGTGCATTTCAACGATTGCGACCGCCGCATGAGCGAACACGCCAGAAGACTGGCAAATTTGGAGGATAAACGATGAAAGCGTTTTTTTTGACCATCATAACTGTGATTGTCTGTGGAGGCTGTTCGATGGTGCGCGACTTCACCGAGGCGACTCGCGAAAAAAGCCTTGCCGTCGGCAGCGACACTTGGGGTGGCGGCTGTGAACTCGCCGTGATCGGCACGGAGCAGCCGCTGCCCGGATTGTCAGGCTGGTTCGGCCGCCGCCGGGTCTGGTATGTTTCGATACACGATGCCGCGACCGGCGAAGCGGCGGCTCAGGTGGTGCGGGCCGGTAATTTCGATCTTTCCGTTTCGGCCGGAGCGACCGGGGTCACCGTAACTCAGCCGACATCTTCGGACAAGTGAATTTTTGCCGCTTTTCCGCCGTCGGCACCAGCAGCAGCCAGTAGCTGGCGTTGTCTTGAAACAGGGCTTCCGAAAAGAAACCCATGTGCGCCGCCGGCAGGTGTATGACCGCCCGCCAGTGTACCGGCGGGAACGAAAGCGGTTCGCCGGTGACGAAACGGTCGAAGCGAGCCGACGACGCCAGTATTTTGCCGTCGCCCGCTTCGTAGTCGGTGACTTTCAAACTGCCGTCCGGCCCGACCTCCACCGTATGCGAGGTCGCCGCCGCGTCACCGGCAAAAAGAATGAGCATCACATTGTCCGGCGGCGTTGAGTCGACCGCCATCGCCCGGCGGAATCTCCGGGCGCGTTCGAGCGCAAGACGCAGATGATCAAGCGCAATATCGCGCCGGATTTGCGGTGAACCGATTTCAGGCAGGATCACGGCGAGGTCGGAATCCATTGCCGGAGACGCAAGCCCCCAGCGGTAACGACGCCAAAGTTCGAAGTCAAATATGTCCAATGGTTTGCCATTGTGTTGCAAGACGACTTCACCCCCGGATTCTCCGGGCAGCATCTGATAGATCGCAGGGTATGTTCCGAGCAGAGCGGCCGGATAATGCGGCCCGCCCGGCGACATGGACAAACCGTTGTTCAACTCGACGAAGGTATCCAGATAGCCATCGTTGGGGGTGCCTACCGCGATCATTTTTTCGACGAGATCGGCTCCGCTCCAGTCCGGCACCGGCGGCTGATCGCCCTCCGGCAGATCCTTTTCTCCATACATGAGATAGTAGCGGGCGATGAGTCCGCCCATCGAGTGAGCCACCAGATCGAACTTTACTTCATAATCGTTGACGCCGTATGTCGTGCGGTTGCGGCGGCTAATTTCCGCACGTTTGGCTCGCAGAAACTCGCCGAGCCGACGGGCGTTGCCCGGTATGTCGCCGCGCCAGTCATAGGAAAATGTGAAAAGCGTCGGGTGGTCGATCTGTGGCGACAGCGGTTTGTTGGCTCCGGCGTAGCCCATGGCCTCCAGCATCGCCAATGCGCGGTCATAACCGGGAAGAGTGAAGCGCAAGCCGGCGATTTCGGCGGTCGGTTCGGCCATTATAGAGGCGGGTTCCACGGATAGATCGCAGGATGAAGCATTTATCACCCCGGTGGTCATCGGCCAGGCGAGGCGGCGGATTTCGGCGGCGGCGGGGCGCCCGGCGCGAAAAACTCCCCACACCGGCGAGCCATCCAGCGACGACGCAAGATTGGAGCCGAGAAAACCATGTATCAATACGACCGGATTGCGTTTTATGCCGTGGTATGCAAATGACTTGCGGGCGGCGTCACCATAGCGCGGCTGGTCAAATGTCTGTACTGAATTATAGGAACCGGTGGCCGGCTCGGTCACGCAGCCGCCCGACAAGAACAATCCGCCGACTGCCGCCAGCGCGGCGACGAGACTGGTCAGGCCGGTTCTCCGGCGGAATAAAATGGAAAATCCGGGAGCCGGCAGGAACCGGCCCCGGATATGTGTACATTTAGAAAACAACTCAGTAGTTTTTTGCTTCAATTTCAAAGTATGCCTTCGGGTGTTTGCAGACCGGGCAGACTTCCGGGGCTTTTTCGCCGATATAAACGTGACCGCAGTTGCGGCATTCCCACCGCTGCGGACCGGTTTTGACCCAAACTTCATTGTTTTCGATGTTCGAAAGCAGTTTGCGATAGCGTTCTTCATGACGCTTCTCGATCTCGGCAACCCGCGCAAAGGTGTGTGAAAGCGTCTCAAAGCCTTCGGCCGCGGCTTCTTCCGAGAAACGCTTGTACATGTCGGTCCACTCCTCGTGCTCTCCGGCGGCGGCGGCGGCCAGGTTCTGCGCCGTGTTGCCGATGCCGTTAAGCTCCTTGAACCACAGCTTGGCGTGTTCCTTTTCGTTGTTGGCGGTCTGCTCGAAGATCGCGGCGATCTGTTCGTAGCCTTCCTTGCGGGCTGCGCTGGCAAAGTACGTGTACTTGTTGCGGGCCTGGGATTCTCCGGCAAACGCGTAGGCGAGATTGGCGGCGGTTTTCGAATTTTTTAGTTCAGCCATTTTCTTTCTCCTTTTTTTTGCGTCAGCACCTGTGACGGATGTTTCTAATTTACAAATCTAGTATTTATTACTGAATTTACAATTCGAAATTGAAAAATAAAGCATATTTTATCAATAGCGATAGTTTTCTGCCTTGAACGGCCCGTCAACCGGAACGCCGATATAATCGGCCTGTTCGCCGGTCAGTCGGGTGAGCTTGGCGCCGAGCTTGTCAAGATGAAGCCTTGCCACCTCCTCGTCGAGTTTCTTGTCGAGCAGATAGACCCCGACTTTTCGCTCCGGATGGGCGGCAATGTCCATCTGGGCGAGCGTCTGGTTGGCGAAGCTGTTTGACATTACAAACGACGGGTGGCCGGTGGCGCAGCCGAGGTTGACCAACCGCCCCTCGGCCAAAAGATAGATGCAGTGGCCGTCGGGGAAGGTAAACCGGCTGACCGGGCAGGAACTGTCTTTGATCTCAAGTTTGGCGATGCCGGGATATTTCTCCAGCTCGGCGACTTCTATCTCGTCGTCAAAATGGCCGATGTTGCAGACAATGGCCTGATCTTTCATGGCGGCCATGTGTTCGGCGGTGATGATGCGGCAGTTGCCGGTGGTTGTGACGTAAAGGTCGGCCCGGGGCAGGGCGTCTTCAACCCGGCAAACCTCAAACCCGGCCATGCAGGCCTGAAGCGCACAGATCGGATCGACTTCACTTACCAGCACCCGCGCCCGTTCGTTGCGCAGAGCCTCGGCGCAACCCTTGCCGACGTCACCGTAACCGCAGACCATGGCCACTTTGCCCGCCAGCATCACGTCAAGTGCGCGTTTGATGCCGTCGGTCAGACTGTGGCGGCAGCCGTAAATATTGTCGAATTTGCTCTTGGTCACCGAGTCGTTGACGTTGATCGCCGGGAACAGGAGTTCGCCGTGCGACTCCATGCGGATAAGACGGTGGACTCCGGTCGTGGTTTCCTCCGAAACTCCGCGCACCGCCGCCGCCACCTGGCGCCAGTGGCCCGGATCGGCGGAAAGTTGTTTTTTGAGCAGGGCGTTGATGATGCGCATTTCCTCGACTCCGCCATCCTCATCAAGTATCGACGGATCGCTCTCCGCCTTTACGCCGCGGTGGATGAGCAGTGTGGCGTCGCCGCCGTCGTCGACGATCTGCTGCGGGCCGGAGCCGTCCGGCCAAGTCATCGCCCGCAGAGTGCACGCCCAGTATTCGGTCAGGGTTTCGCCTTTCCAGGCGAACACCGGCGTGCCTCCGGCCGCGATTGCCGCCGCCGCATGGTCCTGCGTCGAAAAAATATTGCAGCTCGCCCAGCGCACGTCGGCGCCGAGAGCTTTCAGCGTTTCGATCAATACCGCCGTCTGAATAGTCATATGGAGACTGCCCATAATCCTGACTCCGGCCAGCGGCTTGCCGGGGCCGTATTTGGCGCGCACCGCCATCAGACCGGGCATTTCCTGCTCGGCGATCTCGATTTCGCGGCGGCCGAAGTCGGCCAGACCGATGTCCTTAACTTGGTATTCCATTGCCGGAATCCTTTCTGTGAAGTGACTATTGCATTAACCGTTTTTTTAAGTTTTTCCACACCGCCGCCGGCATTTCCGAGCCGTACACTTTTACCACTTCGGCGGCGGCCAGCGCGCCCATGCGGGCCGCTTCTTTCAGCGGGCGGCCGGCAAGTTCACCGTACAGAAATCCGGCAGCCCACAAGTCCCCGGCCCCGGTCGTATCCACCGGTTTGGCCACCGTACAGGCCGGAACGACGGCCAATTCATTGCCGCGCCTCACCATCGCCCCCAGTCGCCCCCGTTTAAGCGCGACCACGCCCGACCACTCGGCCAACCGGTCAAGTTGAGCCTCCGGCGTTGCGGCGTCGGGAACCAGCTCGGCGGCTTCCGCCTCGTTGGCCATGATTATATCGACAAAGTCGCGGATAAGCCTGGTCAACCGGTCGCGGAAAGAACGCACCACTTCAAAGCTGGCCAGATCAAGCCCGATCCGGCAGCCGGCGCGCTTGGCGCATTCGAGAATGGTATCAAACACCTTGGTATAGATCATGAAGCCTTCGATATAGACCACGGAGTAGTTGTGAAACGGAAACGCCCGTATTTCTTCGGGCGTAAGCAGCAGCGACGCCGCCAGACAGGAGCGCATGGTACGCTCGGCGTCCGGCGTGATCAGCGATAGACAAGTGCCGGTCGGGGCGTCGTTTGTGGTGAAGAAAGCCTCGTCCGAGCCGCCCAGCTCGACCAGCCGGTTGCGATAGAATCGGCCGTTGTCGTCGTTTCCAAGTTTACCCAGCAGCGCGCACTCCATTCCGAGCCGGGCCAATGCGAAGACCGTGTTGCCGGCCGAACCGCCCGGCGAACGGCGTATGGCGTCGGCCGGCAGCATGTCGATAAGGCGGGTCTGATCGGCGGCGGACATCATGCGCATGCCGCCTTTCTCGCCCGGAACCCGGGCGAGAAAATCGTCATTCACCGCAGCGAGAATATCAAGCAACGGCGACCCGACGCCGAGAAAACGCCCTTTGAACATTATTTTGAAATACCTGCGATCCGGCGCAGTTCGGCCACTTTGTCGGTCTGTTCCCACGGAAATTGCGGGCGGCCGAAGTGACCGTATGAAGCGGTATCCTGATAACACCAGTCGGAACCGGGGCGTTTCAACCCGAGTTCACGCACGATTTCGGCCGGTTTGAGTGTGAAGACCTGCCGGATTATTTTTTCGAGCTTGTTGTCATCTCCGAGTTTGCCGGAGCCGTAAGTGTCGACGTTGACGCTCAGCGGATCGGCCACGCCGATGGCGTAGGATACCTGAATTTCGCATTTGGCGGCAAGTCCGGCGGCCACCACGTTTTTGGCGATATAGCGGCACATGTAGGCTGCGGAGCGATCGACTTTGGAGGGGTCTTTACCGGAAAACGCCCCGCCGCCGTGCGAACCGACGCCGCCGTAGGTGTCAACGATGATCTTACGGCCGGTCAACCCGGTGTCTCCGGCGGGTCCGCCGATTTCAAACCGGCCGGTCGGGTTCACATAATAGACCACCCTGTCGCCCAGCAACCGGGGCGGAATGACCTGTTTTGCGACTTTCTTCACAAGATTTTCCAGCCATTCGATCGGCATATCCGGCGTGTGCTGATGCGATACGACGATGTTTTCCACCGCGACCGGCTTGCCGTCGCGATAGCGGATGGACACCTGACTCTTGGCGTCGGGGCGCAAATAGCGGTAGGTTTCGGGGTCGCTTTTACGCAAACGCGCCATTTCCTCGACGATGCGGTGCGCATAGAGAATGGTGGCCGGCATGAGTTCCGGCGTTTCATCGCTGGCATAGCCGAACATCATACCCTGATCGCCGGCCCCCTGTTCGTGAAACTTGCCGCTGTCTTCATTGACCCCCATTGCGATGTCGGGCGACTGGCGATGAATGCAGATCATCACCTTGACATTATCGGCCGAGAACCCGATCTCCGGGTCGTTGTAGCCGATTTTGCTGATGGTATTGAGTGCGACGTCCTGCCAATCGACATGGGCGCGGGTGGTGATCTCGCCCGAGATCACCACCAGTCCGGCGGTTGCAAGCGTTTCGCAGGCGACGCGGCTGTCGGGGTCTTGCACCAGGCAGGCGTCGAGAATGGCGTCGGAAATCTGATCGCAGACTTTATCGGGGTGCCCCTCCGACACCGATTCCGAAGTGAAAACATGTTCGGCTCTGATCTTGCTCATATCTAAAATAACTCCCTCGTTTTATCCAAAAAAGAACCGGGCGGCAGAAGTACTTCCGCAGCCCGGCAATATCGCAGCGTCAATATTGGCGCACGCTTCAGTCTTGCATCTGCGGCATTACCATCGGCAGCGGTTCGCCGCGACGGTTTTGACGCCAGATCGATTCGCCCTGGCCGTCAACCGCCGGCTTGTCCTTGCCGAAGCTGACCGTCTTCATGCGGGCGTCGTTGATGCCGACTCCGGACAGATAGGCGCGGATCGCGTTGGCGCGGCGTTCGCCCAGCGCACGGTTGTATTCGTCGGTGCCGCGCTGGTCGCAGTGACCTTCGATCACCACGCCAAGCTCGCCGTGCTTCTTCATATAGTCGGAAATGCGGTCGAGGTTGGCGGTTTCGCTCGGCACCAGAGTGTCGGAGTCATACGCGAAATAGATGGTCGGGAACTTGAGCGGATTGCCGTTGGCGTCGAGGGCGGGCACCCAGCCGTCTTTGTCGGCGTTGTCCACCGAGTTTTCGTTGGCGTTGTCCTGCCACTGGCCGTCGGTGCCGCCGGCCTTACCGTCGAAGCCGTTTCCGGCACCGCCGTCAAAACCCTCGGTCGGGTCGTCGCTGGCCCGCGCCACCGGCTGAGTGTCGTCGGTCGGAACATTTGAGTTGCACCCTGCAATGTACAGCACCGCAAACAACGCCGCACAAACAACTACGAGACGCTTGACCATGGAAATCCTCCCTGAAAATAAAGTTTTGAGATCGTTTACAGACTCTTAAAAAACATCAATTATAATAAAATAAGTCTTAAATGTGAAAAATACAATCCAAAAAAGTTGAAAAACCGCAAATAATCACGCCTTTGCCATCCTTGGCGCCGTTTTTGTCAGTGCCGCCGATTTTGCCTTACTTTGTCGAATAACGCCGGGTGCTGCGTTCGATCCAGCGGCTGACCACCGGCAGAAGAATGTACTCCTCGAACTGCCGGTCACGGGGCAGCTTTGCTCCGCAATAAGGGCACTCCGCGAAAGACTCGATGTCGGCGGGCTGCAAAAACTCCCCGCAGGACGGGCAGTAAAACTGCTCCGACCGCGGCACTCCGGTACGATAGTTGTCTGTTCTTTTAGTCATGATATTCATTAATATAACACAAAGCTATTGAAAATCCAGTCAACGAACGTTATTTTATACAATGACATTTATTTTAACAATCCTTGGAGGTATGCGATGGCGTTGTGGGGTGGCAGATTCGGGGCGGCGAGCGCGGGGGAGCTGACGATGTTTTCGGAGTCGATCTCGTTTGACCGCCGGCTTTATAAGTACGACATCATGGGCAGCAAGGCGCATGTCAAAATGCTGGCCAAACAGGGGATCATACCGCAAACTACCGCCGACGCCATACGCTCGACGCTCGACGGCATCTGCAAAAGGATCGAGGCGGGCGATTTCGAGTACGACATTGCCAAAGAGGATATCCACATGCACATCGAAAGCGCACTTATCGCCGAGCTGGGCGCGGAGGGGGCGCGAGTCCACTCCGCCCGCAGCCGCAACGATCAGGTCGCGCTCGACATACGGCTTTATCTGCGCGACGCGGTGGATCGCCTGATCGCCGGGGTGCGCCGTTTTCAGGCCGCGCTGGTCGAGCAGGCCGACGCCAACCGGCGAGTCATCATGCCGGGGTTTACCCACATGCAGCACGCGCAGGTGGTGCTTTTTGCCCACCATCTGCTGGCGTATGTCGAAATGCTCGACCGCGACGCCGAGCGGCTGGGCGACTGCCGCCGCCGCATCAATGTGATGCCGCTGGGGTCGGGGGCGATCGCCGGCACGACGCTGCCGATCGACCGCGAGGCGGTGGCCGCCGAGCTGGGGTTTGAGCGGGTCACCCGCAACAGCATGGACGCGGTGGCCGACCGTGATTTTGCGATCGAGCTGGTCGATGCTCTGGCCATTTTTGCCGTGCATACTTCGCGTCTGTCGGAGGATATGGTGCTCTGGTGCAGTCAGGAGTTCGGTTTTGTCGAGCTTGACGACGCTTTTTGCACCGGTTCCAGCCTGATGCCGCAAAAAAAGAACCCCGACGTCTGCGAACTTACCCGCGGCAAGACGGCGCGGGTGTGCGGAGACCTCAACGCGCTGCTTATGATGTGCAAGGGGTTGCCGCTTACTTACAACCGCGATCTTCAGGAGGACAAGCCGGCTATTTTTGACGCGCTCGACACCGCCGAGGCGATATTGTCGGTGTATCCGCCGATGATTGCGACCATGAAGCCCAATGTGGAGCGGATGCGCGCCGCGGCGTGCGACCCGGCGTTGATGGCGACCGATATTGCGGAAAAGCTGGTTGAGCTTGGCGTGCCGTTTCGCGACGCCCATCACCGGGTCGGCGCATTTGTTAAATACTGCAAGGATCGCGGGTGCCGGCTTGAC
>JAQVVK010000186.1 GCA_028698975.1 Victivallaceae bacterium | reverse complement strand
AGCACAGTATGACGCTCGAGGTACTCGGCCTCCTGCGGAGCCATATCCTTGTTGCGCTCGGCATAGACCGACTCGATCTTGTCCACAATGGCAATGGTCAGAGCGTCGGCGTCAACCAAACGGTCGCCATCCAGCCCGGCCGTGAAATCCGCACGGGCAAAATTAAGCGGAAACGTCGCGTTGAGATAGGCGATCAAACGCTCAAAGGAGAAACCCGTCTCCTTGTCGCGCCCGGATTCGTCCGGCGCGGCGGCGCGGTTCACTTCACGCTCGACCACCTGCTCGACAATGCCGAAAAGTATGTCGTGGTAATTATCCGACATCAATGCGTCTTTGCGCAGCGAATAGATGATCTCGCGCTGCTTATTCATCACATCGTCGAAATCCAGCGTGCGTTTGCGGATGGAGAAGTGATGCTGCTCCACCCGACGCTGCGCCGTTTCGATCGACTTGTTGAGCCACGGATGCTGGAGTTCGTCTCCCTCTTTCATACCGAAACGGTCAAAAATGCGCACAATCCGGTCGGAACCAAAAAGACGCATGAGGTTGTCTTCCAGCGACACATAGAACTTCGACGAACCGGGGTCGCCCTGCCGCGAACAACGCCCGCGCAACTGGCGGTCGATACGCCGCGAATCGTGACGGCTGCTGCCGATGACATGCAGACCGCCCAGCTCCGGCACCCCCGGCCCCAGCTTGATGTCGGTGCCGCGGCCGGCCATGTTGGTGGCGACCGTGACTGCGCCGACCTGCCCGGCCCGGGCGATGATTTCGGCTTCCGACTGGTGATTTTTGGCATTAAGCACATTGTGAACAATGTTGCGCCGTTTGAGCATGCGCGATAAAATCTCGGAATCCTCTACCGAAATCGTGCCGAGCAGAATCGGCTGGCCTTTTTTATGCCGCTCGTCGACATCGTCAAGAATCGCGTTGAACTTCTCGCGCTTGGTCTTGAAGATCGAGTCGTTGTCGTCCTTGCGGACGCAGGGGCGGTTGGTCGGAATAATGGTCACTTCCAACTTGTATATCTGATGAAATTCGTTGGCTTCGGTTTCAGCCGTACCGGTCATACCGGCCAGCTTCTTGTACATGCGGAAATAGTTCTGTATGGTGATCGTCGCCATGGTCTGGGTTTCCTGCTCGATCGGCACCCCCTCCTTGGCCTCCAACGCCTGATGCAATCCGTCGGAGAAACGCCGTCCCGGCATCAGACGGCCGGTATGCTCGTCAACGATCATCACCTTGCGATCCTGCACGACGTAATGCACGTCACGCTCAAAAAGACAGTAGGCCTTGAGCAACTGCGATAGATCGTGCAGACGCTCGCTGCGACCGGCGAATTCGTTTTGGAACGCCTCCCGCTTGGCTACCCGCGCCGCGTCGTCAAGCGACTCGTCGGTGTCAATACGGTTTAGCTCCATCAAGAGATCGGGCACCACAAACGCACCCGGATCGTCGGGGGCCAGAGCCTCGCGTCCCTTGGCAGTCAAATCGGCCTCGTTGGTCTTTTCATCAATGGTAAAATACAACTCGGCCTGAACTTCCTGAAGCATACCGCGATTGTTGTCGCTGCGCACCGAGGACTCGAGTTTTTCCAATTCTTTAAGAATATCGCCGTTTTCCAGCACATGCAGCAACTGCTTATGGGTAGGCAGCCCCAACTTGACCTGCAAAAGTTTATACAACGCCTCCTCGTGCTTTTCCGGAGTCGCCGAAGCGTCGTCAAACACCTCCCTCGCCTCCCGTATCCAACGCGAGCAAAGCAGGTTCTGCCGGTTGAAAAGATCCGCGACCGGAGGCTGCAATGAATCAAACTGGTGGGTCGACATCGGCACCGGGCCGGAAATGATAAGCGGCGTCCTCGCCTCGTCGATCAAGATGCTGTCGATCTCGTCAACGATGGCATAAAAGTGTTCGCGCTGAACCACCTGCGACGCGTCATTGGCCATGCCCATGTCGCGGAGATAATCGAAACCGAACTCGCTGTTGGTACCGTAAGTTATATCACAGGCATACTGCGCCTTGCGTTCGGCGGAGGGCTGCATATTCTGCAAACAACCGCAGGAAAGCCCCAAAAAGCTGTACACCGTGTTCATCCACTCGGAGTCGCGCCGCGCCAGATAATCGTTGACCGTCACCAACTGGCAGTTGCGGCCGGTCAAAGCATTGAGGTAAAGCGGCATGGTGGCGACCAGAGTTTTACCCTCGCCGGTCGCCATTTCAGCAATACCGCCGTGATGCAGGGCGATACCGCCCATAAGCTGCACATCAAAGGGAACCATGTCCCAAACCATCTTTTGACCGCAAACCTCGATCTCGCGCCCCACCAGCCGGCGGCAGGCGTTTTTGACCACGGCATAAGCCTCACACATCAGATCATCGGTGGTTGCCCCGTCGGCGATACGTTGTTTGAATTCGGCGGTCTTGGCCTGCAACTCCTCGTCGGTCAACTTCTGATAACCGATTTCAAGCTCGTTGATCCGGCGCACCTGCGGCAACATCTTGCGTAAATCACGCTGAGATTTGCTGCCGAAAATAAGTTTCAGCACATTCACCATAGTTATTTCGATCCCGGGCGATCGATCGGCTCGCCCTTTTTGCAGAGCGGACACTCTTCCGGCTGGAACGTCGGCAGATTGAGCTTGAGCACGCTGTGGAACGGCACATCGAAACTCGCATCGCCCCCCGAACGGTCAACAATCACCGCCACGCCAACAATATCGGCTCCGAAACTGCGCGCCAGATCAATCGTCTGCTGCACCCGTCCGCCCTTGGTCACCACGTCTTCGGCAACCAGAATACGGTCGCCCGGCTTGATGGCAAATCCGCGCTTGAGCACCAGCTTGCCATCTTCCTTGTCGGCAAAAATCGCACGGCAGCCGAGCGCGCGCGCCACCTCCTGACCGACGATCAATCCACCCACCGCGGGAGAGATCACCGCGTCGATCTTCTCATTGCGGAAGTTGTCGGCAAGGAAACGGCAGACCTGCTCAGCCTTGTCGGGATACTGCAACAACAGCGCCGCCTGAAAGAAACGATTGCTGTGCAGGCCGCTGCGCAACTGAAAGTGACCGGTGAGCAATGCACCGGATTCTTCCAGAATACGTATGATTTCCTGTTCTGTCATCTCTATAATCTCCTCTTATTTTGAAAAGCAAAACTTTTTCTCAATATAGCAAAAACGTCGGACCAGGTTTTTTCAGCCTGCCCGACGACTTGGTGACCTTTTCGCTACCTCCTAACGGAAGGTGTCCGGCGAACTCGGCTCAATCCAAAGATGGAAATCCACCTTGCGATCGCCAACCGAAAGTGTTATCAGCGTATTAAGCCGGGTGAGCAGAAGCGCATACGGTATCTTGACCTCGCCGCCGGCCACATTGACCGAAACATTGCTGTCTCCGAGAATATCTTCGGAGTTGCGGATCGCCAAAATCAGCTCAAGCATACGCCCCAGCTTGTCGCGGAGAGCACCGTCAAGCTGATATGTCTTGTGACACTTGGGGCAGACCGCCTGAAAATTCCGGGATGAAACATCGGAAAGATTAAACTTGACAATGCCGTCACAGCCGTCTTCAAGACAGGGAAAGTCAATCTGCGCTTTCGCGCCAATGCCGGTTGCAGCCTTATTCATCAGTCAATAGCCTCAGTCGTTACGCTTG
>JAQVVK010000035.1 GCA_028698975.1 Victivallaceae bacterium | reverse complement strand
CATGAAAATCGCAAGACATATAATTATAACGTATACCGACGGCGGAGCCGACGGCATAAGCCAAAGCCGCCGGCTGAATGCCGAATTGCGGCTGCTGCGCAAAGTCAACATCGTGCAACTGCGCGGCGACCGCATGTCAACCGAGGAAATGCTTCAGACGCTGTCGGAGATGCCGCGTGACACGTTTGCCGTCTATGCCAACTGGCGCACCGGCGGCCGTGAAATGCTTTTTTCGGTGCAATCGGTATTTGAGCGCATCAACAGCGCGCTGGCGGGGCCGGTGTTTTGCACACTTGACGCTCCGCTCGGTGTGCGTGGATTGCCGGGTGGCATTATGACCGGCGGCAACGTTCACGGTCGTGAAGCCGCTTCGCTGGCGGTCGAGGTTCTCTCCGGGCGGCGTTCCGCCGAGGCAAAACCGATTAGAATCGGCTCAAGCCGGCCGTTTTTTGATTGGCAATGGCTGGCCAGCCGCAATATAAATCACAGTCTGCTGCCGGGGAATGTTAAGTTCTTAAATCGTCCGGTCGGTTTTTGGGATCGATATTATCGTGAACTTCGCTTCGTTTTCATCGCCGCGCTGCTGGTGCTCACCATCGCAATCATATATATAATCAGCTCAAGACGGCGGTCGCACCGTATGGCGGCGGTCTTTGCCGCGCTGCCGGTAAATGTGATTGTCCTGGATAAACGCAGCCGGGTGCTCTTTTCGCAATGTTCCGGCATTTTCAACGGCGAACGGCGACTGGCGAACATGAATGACCTGCCGGAGGATATCCGCCGCCCGATGATAGACCCGTTTAACATGGTCATGAGCAGCGGTTTCCCGATGTCATACGAGTTTTCCGCCTCGGACCGCCGCCATCGAGCCGAAATGCTGCGTATGCCGATCTCGGTATTCGGTCGCGAAAGTGTGATCTGGGTGGCTTCCGACATTGAGGAGATTTCCTCGGCGCACCGTTCGATGACCCAACTGGCCGAACGGTTTCGCCTGACATTGCATTCCATAACCGAGGCGGTGATCGCCACCGACCGAAACGGTATTGTCACGATTGCAAACCAGGTGGCGTCCAGACTTACCGGCATTGCATCAGATCGACTTCAGAATATGAACATCGACAATGTGTTCAGTATTATCGATGTCAATTCGGGGCGGACTCAGCCGTCGCCGATCCGGGAGGCGCTTCGCACCGGAAAACCGTTTGAGCGCAACGGCAGTTGTGAACTGATCGCCCACGACGGCACCCGCCGCCGGATTGCCGAATCAGCCGCGCCGATCCGCTCCGGTTCCGGGGTGATCACCGGTGCGGTGTTGGTATTTCGCGACATTACCGAACAGGTTCGGGCCGAAAATGAAAAAGGCCACCTGATGCAGGATCTGAGCACTTATGCCGAACAGGAGCGGTTGATAAACGCCTGTTTGGAATCCGCTCTTTTGACCGAATCCGACCCCGACGAAACAATTCGCTATATATTGAGCGTGGTCGCGGGGCGTCTGTCGGCGGATCACGCTTTTATCGCCGAATACAAATATGAAGACAACCGTGGCAGCGTCGCTTTGGATTGGGTTCGCCCCGGAGCTTCGCCCCTGCGCGAATCGCTTATGTCATGGCCGTTGGAGCCGGCCCCCCGCTGGATGAACAAACTCTCAGCTCATCAATCGGTTGTACTGCCTGACATGTCATCGGAGGAAGATTTGGCCGAAAACGGGGTGTCGAAATCGATTGCCGATACGATCAATATGCGTGCGGTCTTTCTTATCGGGCTGTTTATGAACGGTCGTTTGTGGGGACATCTCTGCATCGGATTTGATCAGCCGCGCTTTGAATTTCTTGAGCAGGAGGAGCAGTTGATCGCCGCCGCCGGACATATTTTGGAGGTGATGCTTGAGCGTCGCCGCAATCGGGCCGAACTGGCCGGAAGCGAATACGAAAAACAGCAGATGTTCGACCAGATCGACACCCCGCTGTTTGTTTTTGACGGCAAGGGTGCGTTTGTACGAGCCAACCGGGCGGCATACGAGGCGAAGTTCACGATAGAGGGCGGCTCGGTCGATAATTTCCCCGCCGCGTCGGTTATTTCCGATACCGTTGCCGCGCGCGAGCCGAAACACGGCGAATTCAAGGTGGACGGCCGGGATTATACATTGATAACCAAGCCGGTGTATAATAAAAATAATGAATTGCTTTTTGTGTTGGCGGTGGCCGCCGATGTGACGGAGCTGTATCTTCGCAACCAGCAGCTCGAACACGCGATGAAAGCGGCACAGGCCGCCGACCGCGCCAAAAGCTATTTTCTGGCCACGGTCAGCCACGAACTGCGCACTCCGCTCAATGCGGTACTGGGTTTCTCCGAGTTGCTGCAATCCGGCGACATGGCCGACGCCGAGCGTCAGGATTGCCTGAAATCGATCAACTTGGCCGGAAACGCCCTGCTGAATCTGATTAACAATGTGCTCGATCTGTCGAAAGTCGAAGCCGAACAGGTGGACATTGTGCTGCGACCGACCGACTGCATTCAGTTGGGTAACGAGCTTGAAGCCATTTTCCGATACAAGGCTCAAGAGAAAAAAATAAACTTCTCGATACGCTCCGCAGCCGACATGCCGATCATTGAGGTGGACGCTTTGCGACTTCGCCAGGTTTTGCTTAATCTGGTCGGTAATTCGCTCAAGTTCACCGAGGCCGGCGAGGTTACGGTGTCTTTTGGATTCAATCCGGATAATGGCCCGGTCGGCACGCTTATAATCAAAGTATCCGACACCGGTATCGGTATCGCCAAATCCGAGCAGGAGAAGATCTTCCAGCCGTTTGTCCGTCAAGAGTCAACGCGTGATTCACACGTTTTTGAGGGCAGCGGTCTGGGGCTGGCGATCACGCAGCGGTTGCTCATCCGTATGGGCGGCAATATCTCGGTCGAAAGCGAGCAGGGGCGCGGCAGTACGTTCACGGTCGAGCTGAAAGGTTTGAAGTGGCATGACCGCAAAGACATGTCGATTGTCGTGAATCATGATGAGGAGGAGGGGGATAATTCGTCGGCAACAAAGCTGCCGGAAGGAGAAGATTTCAGCCGTTACTCCGGGCATGTTCTTTTGGTGGATGACGTCAATATGAATCTTAAAGTGCTTAAGGCTATGCTTTTGCGCCTCGGTGTCTCCGCCGAGATGGCCAACTCCGGCGCGAAAGCCTTGGAGCGGCTGAAATCCGGCGGGATAAGTTTAGTCTTGTCTGATATGTGGATGCCGGGCATGTCCGGTGCTGAAATGGCCGACAAGATCCGCGCCGACCGTGCTACGGCCAACATTAAGATCGTGGGCATTACCGCGGATACCGAGGCGGGGAGCAACTTTGACCTTAAGAATTTTGACGCCATGCTCTTAAAGCCGGTAACGCTTAAAAAACTTACCGATATTTTGAAGCGCGGGTAAAGAGGCCGGCGCACATCTTTGCGGAGTTTTTTTTAGTCGGTTATGCGAAAAGGTTTTGCAAAACCTACTATTTACCGCTCTTTTTTTCCGTGGATAGCGAATGGATACGGTCGCGCAACTCGGCGGCGCGTTCAAACTCCAACGCTTCGGCCGCCGCCATCATTTCGCCGGTCAGCTCCTCGATCAATTCGTGCTGCTCCTGCGGCGACAACCCCAGCTTGTCGAGTTGCACCGCGCCATCGGTGTCGAATACCGCTCCGGCCAGTTTCGGCAATCTGGTTTTGCCGCTTTTGGCTGCGTTGGGAGCGACAATTTCCGCAATGGTCGCCATTTTCCCCTTGTGAACCGTGCGGGGCGTAACATTATGTGCCGTATTGTAGGCGATCTGTTTCTTGCGCCTCTCCGCGGTTAGGTCAAGCAGAGCTTGCATCGATGGAGTTATGTTGTCGGCGTAAAGGATCACCCGCCCGTCGGCGTTGCGGGCGGCGCGGCCGGCGGTTTGCACTAAAGAACGCTCGGAACGCAAAAATCCCTCTTTGTCGGCGTCGAGTATCGCCACAAGTGCCACCTCCGGCAGATCGATCCCCTCCCGCAGCAGATTTATGCCGATCAGACAGTCGAAATCACCCTCGCGCAACTTGTTGAGTATGCGTACCCGCTCCAGCGCGTCCAACTCGGAATGCAGATAGCTTGCCCGCACTCCGAGTTCGGAAAGGTAATCGGCCAAACGCTCTGAACTTTTTTTGGTCAACGTCGTGACCAGCGTGCGTTCTCCGCGCGCGGCGGTCTTGCGGATCTCGTCAATAACGTCGTCAACCTGATTTTCCAGCGGACGCACTTCGATATTCGGGTCGAGCAAACCGGTCGGCCTCACCACCAGCTCAACCGGTTTGCCGCTTTGGGCGAGTTCGTATTCTCCCGGCGTGGCCGAAACAAAAATCGTGTCGCCGGAGAGCTTCTCAAACTCCTCGAAACGCAGCGGCCGGTTCTCCAGCGCGCTCGGCAGCCGGAAGCCGTGGTCGATCAAAGTCTGTTTGCGGTTGCGGTCGGCTTTATACATAGCCTGAAGTTGGGGCAGCGTCACATGTGATTCATCGATTACGGTTATGAAATCGTTCGGGAAAAAATCGAACAGACAGTAGGGGCGCATGCCGGGGTGACGGCTTGCCAGATGCATCGAGTAGTTTTCGATACCGCCGCAATAGCCGATCTCTTTCATCATTTCAACATCGTAAGTCACTCGCTGATAAAGCCGTTGCGCCTCGACCAGAAGATTGTTCTTTTCGAAATATTCCACCCGCTGCGACATTTCAGCGAGAATCCCGTCCGACGCGGCGTTAATGCGCTCCTGCGGCAGTACAAAGTGGCGGCAGGGGAATAGCATCACATATTCCGGTCTGGTCTTAAGTTTGCCGGATACCATGTCGCGTCGCTCGACGCTCTCGATCTCGTCTCCAAAAAACGAAATCCGAATAAAATCGTCGCGTTGCGGCTCGTAAACATCAACCACGTCGCCGCGCACCCGAAACTGGCCTTTTTCCGGAGCGGTATCGTTGCGCTCGTATTGAATATCGACCAGACGGCGCAATATTTCGTCACGCGGAGTGGTGTCTCCAACGCCGACCCGCACGCACATGCCGGCGTAATCGTCAGGCGAACCCAAACCGTAAATACATGATACGCTGGCTACAACGATTACATCGCGCCGCTCCACCAGACTGGCGGTGGCGGACAGTCGCAGTTTTTCGATATTCTCGTTGATGGAGGCGTCTTTGGCTATGTAGGTGTCGGTCTGCGGTATATACGACTCCGGGAGATAATAGTCGTAATAGCTTATGAAGTATTCGACCGCGTTTTCCGGGAAGAATCCCTTGAACTCGCTATAAAGCTGGGCGGCCAGGGTCTTGTTGTGGGAAAGCACCAACACCGGGCGGTCGAGCTTGGCAATGGCCGCGGCCAGAGTAAACGTCTTGCCGGAACCGGTTACGCCAAGCAAGGTCTGGTGATGCATGCCGCCGGCCATGTTTTTGACCAGCGCGTCAATGGCACCCGGCTGGTCGCCAGCCGGGGCGTATTCAGAATGAAGTTTAAAGAGCGGCATGCCTCCCGCTCCTCGCTTTTACGGTTCGTCAAGCGTGATATCCGAGAAATCATCGGTCGCCGCGTCGTTGATACCCAACCCGACCAGCGCATCGCGCAGGGTTTTGCGAAACAACGTTAGAAACAACAACTCCTGATCCACGCTCTTGTCGTACAGATTCTTAAGGCCGTTGGGAAACATGCCCTGCAAGATGACCGGGTGGGTCAACCTGATGATCCAGCAACGGGTTTCGATGAAGTCATTGGAGCCGGTAATCGTCTTATAGACTTCAAAGAAAGCGTTGGTAAACGGACGAAATGCCTCGCGCAGCATGCGTTCACGCAGTCTGCCCTCGGTAAGGGCGCAACGCAACACAAAGGGAGTAACCCAGATCGGCCGGTCGGGGGCGCGCATCGTGTTAAAAAGCAAACGCACCATGCCGACTATAAACGCTTTACGCTCGGAGGGCACGTTGAGTTTGGCGCGATTTTCATCCATATATTTTGTGATGCGACTGCAGTCAAGCCGCTCCACCGCCAAGTCGCTCACCGCATCGATCAAGCCGTCGCGACCGCCAAAGTGATAACTGATAAGCGGCACTTTGACCTTGGCCCGATTGGCAATATCTCGTACGGTGACACCCTCGACGCCAAAAATTGAAAACAATTCGCCGGCGGCGAAGATCAATCTTCTCTTTGTAATTTCAGATACTTCGTAAGTGGCCATGGGCGCCGCCTCCTTCCGTATTTTTTCAATGTAAATGTCAGTGTCAATGAGTTACCTTATCCTATAATATATTTCGGCCTCCCGAAAAATCAAGTGTGTCTCCTGCTTTTTTATCAATAAAAAAAGATATAAATACTTTGAAAAAAAAAACTCGTATGCTATATTATATTCTTTGTGCCGTTATTTATTTCCTATTGTCTATTTGGGGGACAAAGATGGTTCCTTATGTGGCTGACCTAACGCTGGTTGAACTGAAAAAACTGGAAAACGAGCTGTTGCTCCGTTATGAGAAGATGGCTTCATCCGGCATAAAGCTGGATATGTCGCGGGGTAAACCCGCCGCTTCGCAGCTTGATCTCTCGATGGGCGCGCTGGCCGGGATCTCCGACTGTCGCACCGCCGATGGCGTCGACGCCCGCAACTACGGCGGGCTGGACGGCATCATTGAGTTGAGACGTCTTTTTGCCGATCTGCTCGGGCTTAACGCCGATAACATTACGCTCGGCGGCAACTCCAGTTTGAATATGATGTATGATACGATCATGCGTCTTTATGTCTTTGGCACACATGGCAATACGCCGTGGAGCAAGTTGCCGGCGGTTAAATTCATCTGCCCGTGCCCGGGGTATGACCGGCATTTTGGCATATGTGAAGAACTTGGCATTGAAATGATCCCGGTGCCGATGCTTGACAACGGCCCGGATATGGATGAAGTCGAGCGTCTGGCGGCTGCCGATCCTTTGATAAAAGGTATCTGGTGCGTGCCGCTTTATTCCAATCCGCAGGGTATCTGTTATTCGGAGCAAACGGTAAAACGTCTGGCCGCTATGCCGGCCGCCGCCCCGGATTTTCGCATTTTTTGGGACAACGCCTACGGGGTGCATCATCTCGGCGCGACCACGCCGCTGGCCAATATATTCGACGCCTGCGATGCGGCGGGCAAACCCGACCGCCCGTTCTATTTCTTTTCCACCTCTAAAATCACATTTCCGGGGGCAGGGGTGGCGATGGAGTGTTCCAGCGCGGACAATATGACCGAGCTGCGTTCGCACCTCAAGGTGCAGACCATCGGCCCGGACAAGCTGAACCAGTTGCGCACTTTGCGCTTTCTCAAAAATGCCGACGGCGTACGCGCTCATATGAAAAAACTCGCCGGTGAACTCAAGCCGAAATTCAACATCGTCCTTGATTATCTTGACCGCGAGCTGGGCGGCACCGGATTGGCGTCGTGGACAAAGCCCGCCGGCGGCTATTTTGTCGCGCTTGACACGCTCGACGGCTGCGCCAAAGCCACGGTCAAGCTGGCCGCCGACGCCGGGCTGAAGATGACCGGAGCCGGGGCGACGTTCCCCTACCGGCGCGACTCGCTTGACCGCAATATCCGTATTGCCCCAACCTATCCGACCTGCAACGAGTTGGAACAGGCGATGAAGTTGTTTTGCGTCTGCGTCGCCTTGACCGGCGTGCGCAAGCTGATCGCCGACCGTAGCAAGTAGGTTACGTTACAAGTAAAAAAGGGGGGCTTCAAACGAAGTCCCTTCTTTTATTTTAAACACGAAAAAGATTGTATTTTAGACGTGACGATGCTATAGTTTCTTTAATTAAAAATTTCTGAAGGCAGAGACGGTTGATGTATTTGACAGAAATACTTGAATGGGGCGCGACGCACACGGAATTGTTGTTGTCGCTGTGCTTTATTCTGCCGATCTTGTCCGGGGTGGTGGTGTGGCGGTCGCTGAGCAGTCGTGCGATGAAACGCTTTAAGAGGCTGTTTGATGCGTATCCCGGTATGCTGCTGGTTTTTGGCGAGGACGAGTCGATTTTATATATGAATCCGGCCGCAGTGCAATACTGCGATCGCGTGAAGAAGATGATCGATATGTCGGGCATTGACTATGCCCGTGACACTCAAATGCTTGCCGAAGTATTTCGCACCGGTCGGTCAAGTTCGTTTCAATACGAGGTTGACGGCATGGCGCACCGGGTGTTTTTCGCGCCGCTCTCCCGTTATTTTTTCGGACGGCGGGCGGTGGTCGCATTTATCCGCGAAAACTCCGAACTGCTTGAAGTCAAATTTGAACGCGAGAATTATGCCGCAAAACTGAAGCACTCCAAGCATCGGTGGGACATCGTAACCAATGCGCTGCCTCTGCATGTCTTCATAAAAAACCCCTCGCATGATTATCGGTATGAGTTTACAAATGCCGCCATGCAGGAGTTTTTCGGCATCGACGAGGCGTCGTTTCTCAACAAGTCCGATTTCGAACTTTTCCCGGCAGAACCGGCACGCCGTTACCGTGCGGAGGACGAGGAAAATATGCTGGATATGGAGCATGGTTTCGACAGTGTGGTCGCCGTTCCAGACGCCTCCGGAGCCACCCGCCATTTGAGATTGACCCGTTGGCCGTTTGTCGATGAGGACGGTCAGCACATGCTGTTGGGCGCGGCTCTGGATGTGACCGAGTTGGAGCAGGCCAAACAGGAGGCCGAACACAGCAGACAACTTCTGGAAGCGTTGTTGCGCAATCTGCCGGTAGGTGTCGCCGCCATTGAACTGGCGGATTCGCGTTTTGTGCTCTGCAATCAGGCGTTTTGTGATATTGAAGACCGCAATGCCGATGAAATCATCGGTCAACGTTATGAAAACTTAGCGCTGTCATCGTTTGATTTCCAGCCGCCGGACGGCGATGACAAGGTGGAACGCATCGCCAATATACGTCGCCCCAATGGCGATGAACATTTTTATCGGGCGGCAAAATTCATTCTTGAGCCATCTCCGGGCCGGCGATTGCTGGTCTGCGTTTTCTCAGATGTCACCGAGATCACACGAAATACGGACAAGTTGCGCGAGCAACAGGAGTTGCTTGAGGTGATAATCAACTCCATTCCGGTGATGATTTTTGCCAAAAAGGCGAAGGACGATTATCGTTACACCTTAACCAATCGGTGTTTTGAGGAATTCATGGGGCATGAATCATCCGCAATAATCGGTCACTCTGATCTTGACTTGTTTGGTGATCGCGCCGTGGCCGATTATTTTCGTCAGTGCGACGAAAAATGCATCGCCGCCGGCAAGGCGGTCGAAATTCTGGAGGAGCCACTCGACGCGTCGGGGCGGCGGCGTTATCTGCGCACCGCCAAAATGCCGTTTCCGGGTGCCGACGGCGAACCGCTGCTTTTGGGGGTGAGTGTTGACATTACCGAGCTGAATCAAATGATAAACAATGCCGAAGCCGTCAATCAGGCGTTGGCGGAAGTCACTCTTTCGGAAAGTTTTGATGCGGCGATCGGTCAAGTTGCGACTGCTCTGCGCCGGATCATGAATTGCGACCGGGTGATGCTCTCGCGCTGCGACGAGCAGGGGGTGCTGCGTTTGAGCCGGGAGTGGAAATCGGACGCGATGACTGCGGTGCTTGACTCGCACCCCGATCTGTACTACAATTTTTGTGACGCATACATCGAAGACATGCGGGCGGGCGAGGTGCTGATTTTCAAAAATATCGCCGACGAGCTTTCCGTCAAATTAAAGCTGGACGTGGATAACCGGTTGACCGACCGTGCTTTGATCGCGGCTCCCATCTTCATCGACGGCAAACTGTGGGGGGCCTTGTTTGCCTCTTATACCGCACGTCATGCCATGGGGGCACCGGAGGAGAAGCTGATGCGTTCGATGTGCAGTATCATTGCGCTGGCGTTTATGCGCGAGCAGCAAAATGCCGCACTTCAGCGGGCGGATCGCGCCAGACAGACGACATTGGATAATATCGGCATACCGATCTGGCTGTATGGGGCCAAAGGCGAACTCAACCAGCTCAACCACTCCGCGCAGGTGCTGGCTGGCGGCCTTACGGTAGAGGAAATCAGACAAAAGGGCTGCCACAATGTGTTTCGTTGCGGCCTCAACAGCCAAGGCAAGTGTCCGGTGCGCATGGCCATTGCAGACGGCAAGCCGCATCGTGAAAAATACTGCAACCACGGACGCGAATATCTTTTTGAAGCACGCCCGGTGCTTGACGACGACGGACATGTGCTCAATGTGGTGCAGGCCGCGGTGGACGTTACCGAATTGAATGTTATGATAAGCGGCCAACAGGCACTTACCGAGTGTCTGGAAGCTTTGCTTAGCGAGAGCGATTGCGAGCGGGCGACCGACGCGGCCATGGCGTTGGTTTGCCGCCATGTCGGGGCGTCGCGCGGAGCTCTTTTCAAGTTTGACAAGCTGGATCAAAAGACGTATTGTACTGCGGAATATGCGGTTGACGGCGGAGAGTCAATATTTGCCGCCGGCAGCGGATATTCGTTTGCCACCCGCCCGGATCAACTGGCGCGGTCGGTCGAAGCCGGGCAATTTGTGCTCGATGACACATTCAGGAATGTTGACGCGTTGGGTGGCGATTGGCCGCAGATTTTGGCCAAACATGACTTCGCCTCGCTTTGTGTCAACCCAGTGATGATCGACGGTCGGCTTTGGGGGTGCGTTGCCTTTTTCTACGATCATAGAAAACGTCAATTCGATACGGAAACGCTTACTTTTATACGATCTTTTGCGCATTTCGTTGAACTTCTGCTTGAACGCAGCGACGCGCAAACCAAGATCATGCAGGCCTTGGAGCATGCACAGGCCGCCGACAAGGCCAAGAGCTTCTTCATCGCCTCGGTCAGTCACGAGATCCGCACTCCGTTGAACGCGGTGATCGGCTTTGCCGAGCTGCTGCGCGACGGATCGTTTTCGCCGGGGGAAAGCCGCGAGTACCTTGACGCGATCGCTTACAGCGGCAATGCGTTGCTTCAGCTTATCAATGACGTGCTTGATCTCTCGAAACTTGAGGCCGGGCAGATGCACATTGTTCCGGAACCGGTGGATTTTGCCGAGTTGACCCAAGAATCGCTTAAGGTTTTTGGTTACAGCGCGTCACAGCGCGGCATCGAGTTGAAGTCCGAAATGAGCGATCTGCCGGAACTTGAGCTGGACAAAATGCGGATTCGTCAGATAATTTTCAATCTGCTCGGCAATGCGGTAAAGTTCACCGAGCACGGCATGGTGACGGTCTCGGCCTCTTTTGAACCGGCCGACGCCGTCTGCGGCGAATTCACGTTTGCGGTAACCGACACGGGTATCGGCATTTCCGAAGAAGATCAGACCAAACTTATGGAACCGTTTGTACAGCTTTCACGGCTTCGCGGCACCAACGCCTCCAACAACGGTACCGGGCTGGGGCTGTCGATCTCCCGCCGGCTGGTCGAAAAAATGGGCGGCACGATCTCCATTGACAGCCAGCCGGGGCAGGGGAGTACATTCCGAGTGCAGATACCCGGCGTGGCGTTTCACGCCGCCCGCCGCCGCCGCCCGGGCATGGCCGGGCGCGCCGGCGATCAGAAGTTGAATCTGGTGACGTCGGTGTTGATCGTTGACGACGTTGAAATGAACCTTAAAGTCATGCAGGCGATGTGCTCCCGGGCCGGGGTGAAGAACATTGTCACGGTAAATTCCGGTCAGGCGGCACTGAAGACGCTTGAGGAACAGTCGTTTTCTCTCATGTTGACCGATATGTGGATGCCGGTTATGGACGGCGCCGAGCTGGCGCGCCGGGTGCGCGCCGACCATCGTTTTGACCAGATGCCGGTGGTGGCGGTGACCGCCGACGCCGAGGCAAAAGAAAATTTCAAGATCAAAAACTTTTTCGCCGTGCTTCTGAAGCCGGTGACGATTGAAAAGATCAAAGATATATTCGCTTTGGTTGAAAAGAATGGCGGCGGAAAATAGGCATTGTCGCAAAAAGATTGAATTTCAAGGCGGTTTCTCTTGAAAATCGAACGAAGACGTGGTACATTTTCTCCTGAAAATAAATGTACAGGTTCAAGGGTAACATGGCTGAAGAATCCAATTCCGCGCCGTCCGTAAATTATGACGGCAATGCAATAAAAACCGTTTCCGCATTTGAGCATATCCGGTTGCGCCCCGGTATGTATATCGGTCGTACCGGCGACGGTTCGCACCCGGACGACGGCATTTATATTTTGCTCAAGGAGATCGTCGACAACAGCATTGACGAATTCATCATGGGCACCGGCCGTCGCATCGACGTGAACGTCGAGGGGGAACGGGTGTCGGTACGCGACTTCGGGCGCGGGATACCGCTCGACAAGGTGGTTGATTGTGTTTCCGTGATGAACACCGGCGGAAAATATAACGACGATGTGTTTCAATATTCCATCGGCCTGAACGGGGTGGGCACCAAGGCGGCCAATGCGCTTTCCTCCGAATTCATGGTATGTTCTTACCGCGACGGTCATTTCAAGGAAGCCCGTTTTGCCTGCGGTGAGATCGTGGAGGAACGCGACGGCGCGACCGAAGAGCGCAACGGCACATTTGTAAGTTTTGTGCCGGACAAGGAGATTTTCCCGGATTTTTCTTTTCGGGAGGAATACCTCGAAAAACGAATTTGGATGTATGTTTATCTCAACAGCGGGCTGTCGATATACCTTAACGGCCAGCGTTATTTCTCCAGCCGTGGATTGCAGGATTTGCTTGAGTCGGAAAGCGGAGACGAGCGACTTTACGATGTGATCGCCTTTCGTTCAAAAACGGTGGAATTCGCTCTGTCGCACTGTTCGAGCTATGGCGAACGCTGCTTTTCGTTTGTCAACGGCCAGTACACCAACGAGGGCGGCACTCATTTGTCGGCGTTCAAAGAAGGCGTGCTTAAGGGCATCAACGAGTTTTCCGGCAAAAACTACAAGGCCGACGTCATCCGGGACGGCATGATCGGCGCGATCGCAATCAAGGTGCGCGACCCGAAGTTCGAAGGCCAGGTCAAGAGCAAGCTCAGCAATACCGAGGTGCGCGGCCCGGTGGTGGCCGCGGTGCGCGACGCGGTGGTCGATTTCCTGCACAAAAACGCGGCGGTGGCCGAGGTGCTGCTTGAGAAGATGACCCGCAACGAACAGACGCAGCGACAGATTCAGGATCTCAAAAAGAAGGGGCGCGAGGCCAGTCAAAAGACCCGGCTCCGCATTCCCAAACTCAAGGATTGCAAATTCCATGCCGGCGACAAGTGGCCGCGCAAGCTAAACAAGCGCGACACGATGATCTTTCTTACCGAGGGTGATTCGGCGGCCGGTTCGCTTGAAGTCTGCCGCGATGTCAACTGCCAGGCGATCTTCGCCCTGCGCGGCAAGCCGATGAATTGTTACGGTGAGAAGTTCGAGAAGATCTACACCAATGAGGAATTGACTTTTCTCATGCAGGCTCTCGGCATAGAGGACTCGACCGACAATCTCCGCTATGACCGGGTGGTGCTGGCCACCGATGCCGACGTTGACGGGTTGCATATTCGCAATCTTCTGATAACGTTTTTTCTGACATTTTTTGAGCAACTGGTGTTGACCGGCCGCATTTATGTGCTCGAAACTCCGCTCTTCCGGGTACAGAAACCCAAGGAAAAACCGATCTACTGTTACAGCGAAGCCGAGCGGGACCGCACCGCGGCGGCACTCGGCAAAAAAGCCGAGATCACCCGTTTTAAAGGTTTGGGCGAAATCTCGCCCAAGGAGTTCGGCCAGTTTATCGGCGACGACATGCGGCTGGCTCCGGTCACGCTCGACAACATGCGCAACGTGCCGGAGCTGCTGGGTTTCTATATGGGTGAAAACACGCCGTCGCGCAAAGATTACATCATGACAAATCTTGAGGTCCCCAAATATGAGTGACGACGCCGGACAGGATAAGGAAAAACAAGATCCCGAGGCCGAAGCGACGCCGGTGCCGCCGACCGGTGCCGACGAGACGGAAGACTCCGCCGAAGTCGCGGTGCGCCGTCAGGACGGCAACGATTATTTCCGGAAGATGATGGATGTCAACTTTCTGGAATATGCCAGCTATGTCATCAAAGATCGCGCCATCCCCGATGTTGACGATGGTCTTAAACCGGTGCAGCGGCGTATTTTGTGGGCACTCTATCAGGTTTATGACGGGCGTACTCACAAGGTGGCCAATATTGTCGGCAACACCATGCACTTTCACCCGCACGGCGACGCCTCGATCAACGATGCGCTGGTGGTTTTGGCCAATAAAGATTATTACATCGATCGTCAGGGGAATTTCGGTAATATTCTTACCGGCAGCCCCGCCGCCGCCGGGCGGTATATCGAGTGCAGTCTTTCGCAGCTCGGTCACGAGGTTTTGTTCAACAATGACATTACCGAATTTGTCGACTCCTACGACGGGCGCAATGTGGAGCCGGTCACGCTGCCGGCCAAGGTGCCGTCGCTTCTCATGCTGGGCAGCGATGGTATCGCGGTGGGGATGGCGACCAAGATCATGCCGCATAACTTCAATGAACTTCTTCAAGCCGAAATCGCCGTGCTTAAAGGCGAGCCGTTTGAGCTATATCCCGATTTTCAGCAGGGCGGCCTCATGGATGTGCGCGATTATGCCGACGGCAACGGGCGCATAGTCTTGCGCGCCAAGATCGACATTGACGGGCGAGAACTGGTTATTCGGGAGATACCGGCCACCACCACCACCGAATCACTGGTCGCTTCCATTGAGAA
>JAQVVK010000185.1 GCA_028698975.1 Victivallaceae bacterium | reverse complement strand
GGAATCAAGAAAGCTGCTTCAGACCTCGTTTCCGGTCAACATCGTCGCAGAAAGCGCGGCTTATGACATTCAGTACGGATTTGTCCGGCGGCCGATGCACAGCAACACCAGCAGGGATTTTGCAAAATTCGAGATGCCGGCCCACCGCTATACGGACATTTCCGATTATGAGAAGGGGGTCGCGCTGCTCAATGACTGCAAATACGCTTCCACGGTACGCAATTCAGTCATGACGTTGAGTTTGCTGCGCGCCACCAAATACCCGGATTATTTTGCCGACCAGGGCGCGCATGAATTTACTTACAGTCTGTTGCCGCATCAGGGATGCCTTGAGGAGTCGACCGTCATGGCTCAAAGTGCCTGTTTGAATCGCCGGCCGGTGATCTTTGACCGTTATGAAGCGGTTGGGCTGCAAGCTCCGGTTATCGGTCTGGACGGGGAAGGCATATCGCTTGAAGTGATAAAAAAGGCGGAGAAAAAAGCGGCCATCGTACTTCGCTTTGTCGAGACACGCGGCCGGAACTCGACGGCCAAGGTCGCATTGCGTCAGGCGGCCGATCTTGCCGAAACCGATCTTTTGGAATGGGATGAAAAGGAGGTCGCGGCCAATATCACCGATTTCAAACTGACGCTTGCGCCGTTTGAGATAAAGAGCTATCTGCTCAGGTTCCGGCCAAAGGCAAATCCAGCGGTGACAAAATGAGCCGCACGATCTATGTCATCGGCAATTCGCATCTTGACCCGATCTGGGTCTGGCGGCTGCGGGAGGGGCGAAGTGCCTGGCTCAACACCTGCCGCTCCGTGGTGCGCATGCTCAAGAAATATCCGTTTCTGAAATTCTCCCGCTCCTCGTCGGCCTGTTACAAATGGGTCGAAGCATGCGATCCGGAGCTTTTCGGCGAGATCAAAAAGCTGGTTGACGCGGGCCGCTGGGAACTTGTCGGCGGCTGGGTGGAGCAATCCGACACCATCATCACACCGGGCGAAGTGCTGCTGCGCCAGGCCGAACACGGCAAACGTTACTTTATGGATAAGTTTGGTCGTGATGTCCGTATCGCCTACAGCGTTGACAGCTTCGGGCAAAACATCGGCATACCTAAAATCCTGAAAGCTGGCGGGTTCGACCGTTATCTGTGGATGCGGCCGCAGCAGCATGAGAAGGAGATGCCGCATCTCTTTCGCTGGCGGTGTGACGACGGAGCGGGTTCGATTCTCTGCTGCCGCGTCCGTAACGCCTATTGTACGCAGCCGCATCAAAGCGAAGCGGAATTTCGCAAATGGTTCGCGCTTGGCATTGCCGGTGACGACGACCCGTAGACTTTCTTTTTCGGGGTGGGCGATCACGGCGGCGGCATTTACGAGCGGCAGCTCCAGTGGCTGCTGAAACTCGGGAACGAGTACGAATTGAAGTTTTCCACGCTGGAAGAATATTTCGATGTTCTCGACGCCAGCCGTCTCCCGACTGTTGCCGGAGAACATACCCATCACGCCCCCGGCTGTTACGCCGTCGTGAGTTCGATAAAACAATGGATGGCGGATTCCGGGAGCAAGTTATTCAAGGCGGAGAAAATCGTGCTTCAAACCGGGTTTCCCGACCGCAGTCAGGATATAAAAAACCTTTATGACGCGTGGGAGGAGCTGCTTTTCAACTACTTCCATGATGTATATTCCGGCACCTGCATCCGGGAGGCATACGAAAAGGAGATCCGCGATATTTGCGGCGTTGCCAACAAAATATCCACCGATATTATCGAACGCAATCTGGCGCGTATCGGCTCGTCGCTCCGGAGTGATTTCTTGACCGAGGGCGGCGTGTTGCTCTGGAACCCGCTGCCGCAGTCGACCCGCGGAATCGCGCAGTTTGAAACCTTTTGCGACCCCAATGCACTCGGCAGCAACTTTAACTGTCTTCGCGATCAATCCGGCCGTGTGATACCGTTGCAGTGGATTCGGGCCGCCACCTCTTTCGGCCCCGGCAAAGCGTGGGGACGGGCCGCGTTCACCGATCCATTGGCCGCATCTGGGGTGCATGTATATGCGTACGGCCGCACGGATGAGACATTTGAAGCGGTCGGATTTTCGCGCCAGTACGCGCTCTTGCCGCGATTGCGTTTCGAGGTGCTTGCCGACGGCAACGACACTTGGGCGCACGGGGCGAAATCGCTGGGCAAGACCCTCGGCATGGCGGAGTTGCTCGGCACGGAGGAAATGGAGAACGGGCCGGTGGTCAGCCGTCTGCGCTGTAAATACCGCTGGGCTCTCTCATATTTCCAGCTTGATCTCTTTGCGTGGAAAGGCGTTCCGGAAATCGAAGCGTCATTCACCGGGGAGTGGCTGGAAAAACGAACTGCTCTCAAACTTGCCTTGACGGCAAAAAATTCGACCGGCGAAGTTGTTTCCGGGCAAGCCGCCAGTTTGATCCGGCGCGCGATTGATGAGTGCGAACAGCCTTTCATCGATTACGCGGTGCTGGGAGATTGCGGGATTTTTACCGACACGCTGCACTCGTATGATACGCCAGACCGCGAGACGCTCCGTTTAACCTTGTTTCGCACGGTTTCTTACGCGGAGCATGCGCCGAATCTGCCTCACGGCGATGAATCTTTTGCTGATTGGGGTCAACAGAGACACCGTTTTTGGATCTTTAGTGATTTTACGGGTGCGCCGGAAGAAATCAGCCGCCAGGTATATCAAAGACTTCTGGGCTGCGAACACTTGGAGATCACCGCGACCGACAATCATGGTCTTGCGACATGGAACCATTGGGAAATCAAACCCGATTTCATCGTAACAACCGCGCAGCGGGTCAACCAGGACGGACAAACGGAGTTTCATTTGTTCAATCCGGCGGCGCGTCCGGTCGAGGTGGAGATCGCCTGTAATGACAAGGTAGTGAAAAGGGTTTCTCTGACTTCCGGCGGGCTGAAAAAGTTGATTCTTTGACGCGGTCGGAGCGATGCAATTATTGCATGACCGGCTAATTAGTCGGGGAGGCAATGTTGCGTTGTTCCGCACGGCAAAACGCGATAAAATCTTCGGCAAAACGCAAATTATCCTGCGGCATACAGATGAAGTTTATATCGCGCATGATTTCCCCTTCCTTCATGGTCGCGGCGACGAGCTGCCCGGAGCGCAACTCGTCGCGCACGGCCAATTCGGAAATCACACTTACGCCAAAGCCATTGCCAACAAGGTGTTTGATCGCATCAAAAGAGTTCGCGACCACCACGTTTTCCGGCTTGGGGGTTGGCAAATGATGACGAGCAATAAAACAGTCAAAGTAATACCTCGTCCCGCTGCCGACCTCCCTTAAGATCAATCGCTTTCCGGAGGCGATATACGCGCCAAGCTCCAACTGCGGCGCAATCAATCCCGGAGCCGAAACCAGAATCAACCGATCTTTTAAAAGCGGGGTTGCCGAAAACAGTTCCCGATCAAACGGCCCCTCGACAAGCCCCAAATCCAGAGCATGCATTTTCAATCTGGAAGCAATTTCAATGGTGTTTGCGACGCAAATTTCGATGTTGTGCAGCGAGTGACGCTGCATGTAGTGCGCAACCAGTTCCGGCAGGATGTATCCTCCGGCGGTCATGGTGCCGCCAATGCGGTAGAATTTGCGGCTTTTGCTGGCGTTGCCGACCCGTCGCCGGATTTCACCCGCTTCGGCAAAAAGTTTCGTACATTCTTTAAGCAGAGCTTG
>JAQVVK010000184.1 GCA_028698975.1 Victivallaceae bacterium | reverse complement strand
CTTATCTAAATTTTTTAGACTTTGATTTGCGCCGAATGGTGCAAATGAAGTCTAAATAGAAAATCGACTTTTGCATAATCGACTGCATTACTGTTGAAAAAAATTAACATGGCATCAGTAAATAAACGGATAAAGTTTGTGACAACTATTGACAAGCGCCACAAAATGTGGTATAATTAAAGGCAACAAGTTAATGGAGATTGAAAACATGGCAGTTTCCCCCAGGCGGATGAATGCCGCTTTGATTGTTCGCAATGAGATCCTGAAATTGATTTGGCGGTATCCGGAGCAATCGATTTCATTGCCGACCTCAAAGCAAGTAGCGGAGCAGTTGGATGTTTCTCAACGCTCGGTGTTGAGAGAGTACAAACGGCTGACGCAACAGGGGTGGATTTACAGTATCCACGGGGTCGGGACCTTTTCCTGTCCTCGCACCAATGACCGATACGCTACTACCTCCAAGCGCAACATTGCGCTCGGTTTCAACCACGGGTACAGCTACATCATCGATTATACTCACTGGGCGATCATGAGTTTTGTCGGATTGAAGCTCTTTGGAAATCCGGTTTTCGCCATGCCCCGGTTGTGTACGCTCTCCGTTTCGAGTGTTGACGATATTTACGACGAAATCCGGCGATGGAAATACGATGGCATCGTCTGGGATATGCCGAGTCCCAACGTTCTGGCGGCACTGGAAAGGCTCAAGGCGGACGGGGTGTCGGTAGTGACGGTTTTTGAGAAAAACCCGAACATTTCAAGAGTCACCGTAGATTACCCGGCCACCGGGTACAAGATTGCCGAACTGATGTTTAAGGAGGGCAAACGCCGGATATGGTGGGGACTTGCCGAGGAACGTGACCGGAGGCAACTGCCGGGAATACAGGAAGCATACAGCAAACATGGTTTTGTGCTTGACGATGATTGCGTTTTTGCTGATGTGGATAAATTCAAAAATGCGCTTTCCAAGGTTATTCGGAGCGGGGAACTGCCGGATGGGATTTTTTTTAACGGCAACGAATTTAGCGTGCTTCACCAAAAATTTGAGGATAATGGGCTGTTTGAACGCTGTCTGATCGCGTCTGATCGCGGCCGCGGCGATGTAGCCGGGCTTGACGATGAGTCGGAATTCAATGTGTCGAATCGGATTCTTTACCACTATCCGTTGATGGAAATGAGCAAGGCCGCAGTGAAACTGCTGAAAAAGCAGTTCGACGACCCGAGCTCTCCGCCGGAAGAGATTAAAATGGCGAAAGACGTGGTATTGTCGGTATGATGTGTAATGGTAAAAGATTATTGAGAGCCCGAAATTGCTCAAGGAACGGTATTGCCGGGAGGACAGAACCTCCGGAAAGAATAGAATTTGTGTTAAAATTTATCTCTCTCTTGAAAAAAGTTGCAGAGCCAACGGAAAGGATGTCCAAATGAGAAGATCAATCGATTACAGGCAAACAACATTCACGCTTATCGAATTATTGGTGGTTATTGCCATCATCGCAATTCTTGCCGCGATGCTGCTCCCGGCCTTGAACAAAGCGCGATAGGCCAACCTGTACCATCACTTGCTGTCGTATTGATCGAATACAAATAACCACTCGCATACGCTTCAGCTGTAAACTTATGAACAACTGTGAAATCTGTGTTGTTTTGCGGAACATATACGCCGGTATTTACGTTCACATCTGCTTCAGCAATGGAATACTGACCATTGACGATAGTTTCTGGAACAACGATGGTTGGCGCATCGTTGGCTAAATTTACAATCGTTCCAGCCAATGGAAACGCTGCCAGCAGACAATCAGGTCGCTTGGCTTGCTGGTGTAACCAGTTATTCATACAGCACCTCGCAGTCTGCCACGATTACAGTTATCGCGGTGTCACCATCTTTCAGGGTATCGCTTGCGCTGGTGGTGTCGCGCACAATCGAAAGCAAGCCTGTGAATGCGCTCGAAAGCGTGAGCGTTACAGTCGACAAAGTCGCGCCGACCGCCACGGTGAAGGACTGTCCTGCAACAGTAATAGCAATATCTCCAGTTATCGTGGCGTCAGCAGAGAGCATACGAAGGCGCACTTTGGTCACGCCAAACACCGCACCGGTCGTGCTGATCGTCGCGCGATCAGCGTCGAGCCAGCCGACCGAACCGTAAGAATCATTCCAAAAGGTAGGGTACAAAATAGGACGAACTGCGCCGGCCGCTCCGGTGAGGCCGGTGGTTCCTTTTTCTCCGCCTGAACTTTTGGCTGTGTAGTCGCCGGGGGGAAGTGTCGCCGGGAGGTTGATGTGATAAAGCCCGTCCGCTCCCCAGCCGCGCCCGACCGCGCCCGACAAATTAGAGCCGTCCGGCGCGATCAATTCAAACTCAGGCAGCACTGTGCCAGTCAAATCGCAATCGTCAGGATCGATGATGACTTCGCAGGGCGGCGTCAAATCGTCAAAATCGACTTTTAGCACATTTAACAGCACCGCACCGGCTTCCCCCGCCACCAGCTTGACCGCCGCGCCGGGAGCCGTCGCCCCCGGCCGGGTGTAGCGCACAAATTCGTCGTCCCCGGTCTGTACCGCGTGCCACGCGGTCAAACCGTCAACCGAAAATTCAACCGTGTCCGCCTCGTCCCAATCGCTTCGCCGGACATACCTGCTGTCCGCCGCCGACCAGCTGTTGGGAGGCAGCGCAGCGACACCGGGGCGGTACGAAAGACTTCCCAGGCAGTCAAAGGGAAGCGTCGCCTGCAAAACCGGCCGGCCGCCCTCGCGCACCGTGAATTCGAGCGTCGTACCTGAAATACTGCCATTCCCCTCGACCATCGACTCGTAAACCGGGTTCAGCGCGTCAAGCGTGTGAAAAAAACGCCCCGTCTCCCGGTCGCTGTCGTCTGCGTCGCCGGATACGATGACAGGCTGCTCCAGCAAGTCAAACCCGTGATCCGCCGCGAAATCCGCGCCAGGTGTAAAACCAGCCGCCGCGAAATCCGCGTCGGCAGTCGCAAACGAGTAGATCCCGTCCGCCACCGTGAACCCGTTGTAATTGACCACATTGCTGTCGTCAAGCCGAAGCGTGCCGCACACCCGGGGCACCGCGTCGAGCCGCGCAGAAATCGCCGAAACCTCCGTCCCGGCGGCCAGCGCGACAGCCAAAGCCGCCCGGTCGTACCAGTTGTAGTTGTTGTCGATCACCGACTCCGCCGCCGCCAGCGTGCCGGCAAACCCAAGATAAGGATTGGACAAGTTTCCCAAATTGTCAAAACAAGGCGAGCCGTCGGTCAACTGCACGTCGAACCCCACCAGCTCCCCGGCGGAAATCGAAAGCACTGTCGCACCGAAAGGCGAACCACTTCCCAGATACCAATTAAGAGGGTCTACCGACAAATACAGTTGAATTTTTCGCATTTTCACTTCCTCGTTACATTAGTTTTAAGAAAACCGCCGGCACCGCCTCACCCTCCGCCGACCAGCTGCCGTCGCCATTGGCCGCGACCCGGCGAACCAGACCCGCGCCGCTGGCTGCGGATGGAGCTTCCGCCACCACCCCGACAAAAGCCCCCAAGACCTCCACGGCGGCGCGGCGGCGAGGCTCGCTCGCCGGACGATCCGTCGCATGACGGGCAAACTCCACCGCACGAATAAGCGCAAATGAAACTGGCAGTGACCATAATCCCCGAAATCGGACGGATTTCCCCGGTGTTTGAAACGGCGGAACATCTGTGGACGATACGGATCTGCCGTAATGGCGCTTGCTCCGTGATC
>JAQVVK010000183.1 GCA_028698975.1 Victivallaceae bacterium | reverse complement strand
ATGCCGACTTCAAAAGAGAGCGACGACGCCACGGTGCGTATTGCACGCCCGACCATGGCAAAACCGGCCGCTGCTCCGGCTCCGGCTCCGGCTCCGGCCGCGGTGAGCGATGCTTCGCGTGAAACGATGGTTTTGCCGCAAACCGCCCCGGCCGGAGCATCCGCTCCGGAAGCCGCGCCCGGCAAAGCCACGGTGAAACTCAATGTGCCCCCGCCGATACTCAAAAAGGCGGTTGCTCCGGCTCCGGCGGCAGTCAAAGCCTTGGCTCCGGCGCCCGCCCCGGCGGCAGTCAAAGCCCCGGCGCCGGCTCCGGACCCGGCGGAAGTCAAAGCTCCGGCTCCCGAAGTGGCTCCGGCCAAAGTCGAAGCGCCGGTTTCCGGCGACTCGGTCGCGCTTACCCGCACCTATCTTGCCATTGCGGTGATTACGCTCATCATGGTGGCGGCGGGAGCCACCTTGACCACGGTGCAGTATCTCAACTTTTGGCAGGATCAGAATATCGAGCTGCCATTGGTTTCCAACGGCAAGTGACCGTCGGTTGTTTGCAGGCATAAATTATGCGCGTCGTTGCTGTTTCGGCAATGACGCGCATATGTTTTCAAAGAGGAGGAAAAGTGCGTCACGGCGTATTGGCGCATTTTTCATGGCATAACCGACCAAAGAGGAGGGTTGCGAAATGAGAGAAAAACTTGTCATTATCGGCAGCGGGCCGGCCGGATATACGGCGGCGGTCTATGCGGCCAGAGCCGGACTTCAGCCGCTGATCTATGCCGGAGAGAATCCGGGTGGACTTCTTACCCAGACCACCACCGTAGAGAATTTTCCGGGATTTCCGGACGGGGTGGAGGGGTTTGATCTGGTCATGGGCATGCAGACGCAAGCCGAGAAGTTCGGTGCGCGGGTCGATTTCGACGTGGTGGAGCGGCTTGAACTTACCGACGGCGGTGTGCAGAAACTTTTTCTCGCCTCCGGCACCGAGGTAGAGTGCGACGCCCTGATCTTCGCCACCGGAGCTTCGCCGCGCTGGCTGGGGCTGCCCTCGGAAGACCGGCTGCGCAATCACGGTGTTTCCGCCTGCGCCACCTGTGACGGAGCTTTCTTCAAGGATTTGCCGGTCGTGGTGGCCGGCGGCGGCGACTCCGCCATGGAGGAGGCGTTGTTTCTGACCCGCTTTGCCAGTGAAGTGCATGTTGTGCATCGCCGTGACGAACTGCGCGCCTCGCCGATCATGGCCGAACGCGCCAAAAACAACCCGAAAATCGTCTTCCACTGGTCGTGCGCCGTCAAGGAGATCCTTGGAGACAAGGCGGTCGAGGCGGTCGATCTCGAAGAGCTCAAGACCGGCAAGACGGTGCGGATACCCTGCCGCGGATTTTTCGCCGCGCTCGGCCATCTGCCCAACACCGCGCTGGTGAAATCGCTTATCGAGCTGGATCCCAAAGGATATGTCGTACTCAAAAACGGCACCTCGGCCACCTCTCTGGCCGGAGTTTTCGCCGCCGGAGACTGCGCCGACCCCCGTTACCGTCAGGCGATCACCGCCGCCGGTATGGGGTGCCGCGCCGCCATCGACGCCGAACGCTTTCTTGAGGGCAAGTAGCCGAAATCATGACCGGGGTTGAGTTTATCCGTTCTTCGCGCCGCCGCCGTTTTGAACTGCGCGTCCGCCCGGAGGACGGCGTTTTGGAAGTTCGAATGCCGGCCGGTTGCTCCGACGCCGAGGCTCTTCGATTGCTGGAGTTGCACCGTCCGGCGGTCGATCGGCTCCGGCGGCGGGCGGCGGAATTGGCGGCCAAGACGTTGCATCACACTTACTGCGAGGGTGATGTCTTCCCCTATCTGGGGCAGGATTATCCGTTGCGTTTCAGCCGCCGGGTTTCAAGTTTCGATCAGGCGTTTATCGTACCGGCGGGGCCGCCGGACGAAGTGCGGTCGTCGCTCGAAAACCTTTATCGCCGCCTTGCGCTCGAATACCTCAAGCCGCTCACCTTTAAGCTGGCGGAGCGGCACGGGTTGACGGTTAAGCGGGTGCGGGTCGGCGGCGCGGTCGCCCGGTGGGGATCATGCAGCCGCTCGGGTTCGATAAACTACACCTGGCGGCTGATTTTGAAACCTCCGGCCGAAGTGGAGGATGTCGTACTGCACGAACTCGCGCATCGCACCGAATTCAACCACTCGCCGCGTTTCTGGTCGCTGCTTGAAGTCTACCGCCGGGCAAGCGGGATCGGTCGCAGCGCGGTTCAGCGTTCGAGCAACAATACGCAATAGGCGGAAATCCCTTCGCCGCGCCCCTCAAACCCGAGATGTTCGGTGGTGGTCGCCTTGACCGAGGCCGCATCGATGTTTATACCGCAGGCGGCGGCCAGACGGCGGCGCATTTCTTCGCGGTACGGGGCGATCTTGGGTGCCTGCGCCACAATGGTGAGGTCGAAATTCACGATTTTCCACTCTGCTACCCGCGGATCGGCGAGAGTTCGCGCCAGCAGCTTCATGCTGTCAATATTCAGATAAGCCGGGTCGGTGTCGGGGAAGAAGTGACCGATGTCGCCCAACGCCAAAGCCCCGATCAACGCGTCGATCAGGGCGTGCACGGCGACGTCGGCGTCGCTGTGTCCGGCCAAACCGGGATGATAGGGTATTTCCACTCCGCCCAGCACCAGCCGCCGCCCGGCGGCAAACGGGTGCACGTCATATCCCTGACCGATCCTCATCATCGTGAACAATCCTTCCATATTGCGAGCAGGCGGCCATATCCGAGCATGGCTATGGCGATAAAGTTAAGGGCGAAGATCGGCGCGGCCAGTTGAAAATCCAGCCTTTTCCAGACCGCCGCCGCCGCAAATCCGATCAGCCACACCCCGGCAAGGCCGTCAATCGCCCGAAAGAACCAGCTCTCACGGTCACGCACCGCCGAGACGATGAAAAAAACTCCGGCCAGCGAGAACCAAAGCAGAATACTCAGCACCGTCCTCCCGCCCGGATGCGCGAAATACGAAGTCGCCGCCCCGATAAACAGCATGACGCCCGACCAGGCCAGCTCGTACCGGGCGCGCCCGCGCCGGTGAAACATGATCGGCAGCATCGCCGCCGCCGCAAAGAAACACCAGAAACTCCATCCGATATATTCGACCGCCAGCACCGGGCGAAACGCCACCAGCAAGCCGGCGGCCAACGCCAGAGTTGACGCGATAAACTCAATAAAAACGGCTGCCGCGCCGTGATTTCGATTTTTTTTGGGGTGAGACATGTTTTTTACAAAGAAAAAGATTGTTTTATCGTGAAAATATAGTATATTTTGAAATAATCAAGAGCATCTTTTGTTTTTTTTCTGGAAATGTCCAAATGAGTTTGATTTTAGGTCTTGAAAGCAGCTGCGACGAAACCGCCGCAGCCGTGGTGCGTGACGGTTATGAAGTCCTGTCAAGCAGCGTCGCGTCGCAAATCGCCAAACATGCCGCCCACGGCGGCGTGGTGCCGGAGCTGGCGGCGCGTGAGCACCTGACCGCGTTCGCCCCGGTGGTCGAGGAGGCGTTGAGCGTCGCCGGCGTCACGATGAGCGACATCGACGCGGTGGCGGTAACTCAGGGGCCGGGGCTGATCCCGGCTCTGCTGGTGGGGCTTTCGTTTGCCAAAGGATTGTGCATCGGCAACCGCAAACCGCTTATCGGAGCAAATCACTTTATCGCCCACATCTATGGAGCTTTCCTCGACGAGGGCCACGGCGTACTGGAAAACCCCGACAACTA
>JAQVVK010000182.1 GCA_028698975.1 Victivallaceae bacterium | reverse complement strand
CGGCGGAAAAGAACGCGGCAAGACGGGGGTGACGGGTCCGCACATAATCGGCGGCCCCGCTGCGAACCTCCGACCGGATAAATGCGCTGAATTCAGGAGCCCGCCGCTTCAACTCGTCGATCACCCCGGCCGCCAGCTGCTCCCGGTTGGCTCGATCGCCCAGATAGGAGCCGGCCGCCGTGTCAAAAAATCTCCGGAGCGTTTCCGGCGACAGATTGTCGGCCACCGCCCGCTCCGCCGCCCGCACGATGTGCGGCGAGAGGAAACCGGCGAATTCAAGGCTGTAACGGTCGGCAAAACGGCAGATGAGAGTACGCAGTTCGTCCAGAAGTTCCGGCTTGTCCAGCGTGTTGCGCACCATGGCGGCGAGTTCGTCGGTGATCGCGCCGGGGTCAAGCAGATAGGCCGGTATCATTTCGCCCAAAGCCCGGGCCAGACGCGACTTTTTTCGCGGCACCAGCCCCTGAACTCCCCAATGTGCGTCGTACGGGCGAAAAAGCAGAAACACCGCCAGCTGATTGGTGACATACCCCACCGCCGCCGCGGTCAACACGGTAAAAGCAAAGGCGGCCGCGCCGGAAAACACGACCGCCTCGACTCCGCAATATTTCGCCACGGCAAGAGCTGCCACCACTGCTAAAATACACCAGCTGACAGCCGACACCGCGCGATTTATGATGCGCATTGATTTACCTGATTCGATCACAGCTCCAGATTCTTGGCCCCGGTCTCATTTTTCAGTTTGAGGCGATAATCGGTGTAGAACTCATTTCCCCACCCGATAAGTTTGCCGTCACGAAACACCAGCGGCATACATTCGTCCTCGGTGCGAAGCCCGTCGGCCCAGACCACGCGGATGTAATAATACCAAACGTTGGGCGTGCAGTATTCCTCGTCGGTCAACGGCTCGCCCATGATGTCGAGCACCTGTATCTTGGTCATGCCGACCCGCAGACGCTTGGAATTTTCGACATTATCCGCAATCTGTCCCTCCGGAGTCCACGAGCAGCCTCCGGCCATGAACCCCGTGGCGGCAACCAGTGCGACTGCCGCAAAAAGATGTCTGAAGCATGAAAACATCGGACGGATCTCCCCCGCTATTGCACCAGAGAAAACTCACTCTTGCCGGCTCCGCATTCGGGGCAGACCCAATCGTCGGGCAGATCCTCAAAAGCCGTCCCCGGAACAATACCCGCATCGGGATCGCCTTTCACCGGATCATAAACATAACCGCATACATCGCAGACATACTTCTTCATAGTTCACCTCGATTTTTTGATTTTTCCCAACAATTCACCGCCGATACGGAAACCGGCGTCAAACGCCTTTTCCAAATCGGCGTCGGTCGGCATATATTTGACTTGCATCATCTCGATGGGCTGCTCAAAACCCATGTTTTCGAGTTCGGCGGCGATCTGCTTGCCGCCCTCGCCGCTCCAGCCGAACGAGCCAAACGCAAAGCCGATCTTGTTGCACGGCTTCAGCCCGCGCACATAACAGAGCACGTCGGCCATCGCCGGATACATCTGATTGTTCATGGTCGGCGCACCAAACGCCACCGCTCCGGCGGCGGCGACCTCGGTCATCACCGCGCTGCGGTCGTTGACCGCCAAATCGCAGACCGCGACCTCGACCCCGGCGGTGCGAAATCCGTCGGCAATCGCCCCGGCCAGCTTCTCGGTCGCGTGCCACATGGTCGAAAAGACCACCACGGCCCGCGGCTTGGGCTTCTGCCCGGCGCAGTCGCGATAGAGGTCAAGAATCCAGCCGATGCCCTCGCCCTTCCACAACGGCCCGTGATCGGGCGCGACGATTTTAATATCCAACCCCAGCCCCGGCAGTGAATCCAGGAGCGCGAGCACCTTGGCCGACTGCGGGTTGAGAATGTTGGCAAAGTATTTGCGCGCCTCATACTCAAGCACTTCGCGCGAATAATCGTCGCTCCACAGCTTGCTTCCGGCCAGATGCATGCCAAAAGCATCCTGCGAAAACAGGATATTGTCACGATCATAAAAACTCACCATGCTGTCGGGCCAATGCAGCATCTTGGTTTCGACAAAAGCCAGGTTGCCGCAGCCGAGTGAAACCGCTTCACCGGTCTTGACCACCGAAAAGCCGAGGTCGCCGTAATAAGCGCGCAACGCCTTGTCGCCCATCGGGGAGGCAAAACATTTCTCCGGCTTGACGGCGGCCAGCGTGGCCCGGATCGAGCCGGAGTGATCCGGCTCGGCATGATTGGAGACGAAGTAATCGATCTTTTCGGGATCGACCACCGAGGCGATCCGGCTCATCATCTCGTCGAAAAACGGTGCTTTCACCGTGTCGATCAAGGTGATCTTTTCGTCGATCACCAAAAAAGCATTGTAAGTGCTGCCGCGCCCGGTGGTGTAGCCGTGAAACATACGGACACTCCAATCGATCGCGCCGACCCACCATACATGCTCGGAAACCTGAACCGCTCTGAAAGCACCGCTCATCGAATCAACTCCTTTATTTCTTCCAAAGGCCGTGCTTGTTGCAGTAGGCCCGTATCACAATATTCGGATTGTCGCCGACGGAAAAAGCCGCCTGCGGCGCGTCGCCCGGCTTCAAATGATAGCGGGTGACATAATTGCGGTCGATGACTTCGATCCACTCGATGTAGTGCTCGGGCTCCATCGGGTGAGGTGCCGAACCGACCTTGACCAAGATCCCCGAATCGCGTTTTTCCACCACCGGCACATGTTTTTCGACCGCGCCGTCGCTGGAATTCTCCTCCAGCAGCCGCATCGGTTCGCCGCAGCAGACCGGGTGGGCTCCCGCCCCCAGCACTTCGACGACCAGCCCGCAAAACGGGCACTTGTAAACCTGAAGCGTCTTACTCATAACTTACCTCCTCTTCCTCTATTTTTTGCCGTCCTCCTCCAGACGGCATTTCTCGCACAACCCGTTCAATTCAAGCACAAACCCGTCGGCGCCCAGCCTTGCGGCCGCCTCGCCCAGCCGCTCAACGGCCGAGTCAAGACCAACATCGCTCACATCGGAAACCGCGCCGCACCTGCGACAGCGCAGATGGTTGTGCGGCTTCAAGTTGCCGTCAAACCTCTTTTGACGACCCGCCGTTTCAAGTTTCAGAATGAGGCCGGCCTGTGACATCTGTTCGAGATTTCGATAGACAGTACCGAGACTGAGCAGCGGCATGCGGGGCCGCAACGCGGCGTAAAGCTCGTCGGCGGTGTGGTGGCTGGTCACGCTTCGCAGCTCGTTCAGGATCGCTTCTCGTTGGATTGTCTTGTTCATCTTATAAGACCTCATGCCGGGAATGTTTGAGAATTATTATCACTATCTAATATAATACGATGGCGTTCTTTTTCAAGCACTTCATGCATCAATCCTGTAAATATGCCAAAAATCGGTCAAGCAGCCCGGCGTTGATCGCCAGTGTACCCTTGGCCGGCCAATCGTCTCCACCATTGAAATCGCATACCGTCGCCCCGGCTTCCCGGGCGATGATCGCACCGGCAGCCACGTCGTAAAGATGCAGCTCACGCTCCCAATATGCGTCATAGGTGCCGGAGGCCACATGACACAGGTCAAGAGCCGCCGAACCGCAACGCTTTATGTCGCGCACCACCGGAGCGATACGGTTGAATGCCGGAAGATTGTTTTTGCTCAATCCGGCTCTCAGGCAGGCAAAACCGGTTGAGACGGCGGCCTCCTCAAGCTTCGCGCAGCCGGAAACATGGATCGGCTTGCCGTTGAGTTTAGCCCCTTTGCCCCGCTCGGCCTGAAACAGCCGGTTCAATGCCGGA
>JAQVVK010000034.1 GCA_028698975.1 Victivallaceae bacterium | reverse complement strand
CGTAACCATCGGTGGAGTCGCCATAGAGCAATCCGTTCTCGATTTTAACAAAATTGACGCTTCCGGCGGCACGCGCCGTGTCGGAAATACGGTCAAGATAGGGCAGGGTGGCCGCCTTGTGCGGCACGGTGGCGTTGAATCCGTCAAGCTCCCGGCGGGCATATTCGATAAAATCCGGTATGCCGTAGGCGGTAACGCGCAGTTTGCCGTAAACCGGCGGCAGACCGTAAGAGGCAAACACGGCGTTTTGCATTTCCGGCGAGCGGCTGTGTTCGACCGGGTCGCCAATGACCAGATATTTCACAATAATATTTCTCGATGTAGTTAATTTTTGAATAATATACCATCGTTTTTACCGGTTGACAATGGCAAAATATGAAATATGGCGTATATTACCGATGAACGGTTCGTTACAAATTCTATTAATTATAAGGAGAAATCCATGCAGAAACACTTGTTTGCCATCATCGGGGTTTCGGCTGCGCTGTTGATCGGCGCAACCGGTTGCGAAGAATTCAAAGCCGCCTTCAAGGAGGCGATCAACGAAGACGTCAATGCGTCTGACAACCCCAACGACCCGACCTATAAGGCCCGCTATATTATTGGAGTTTTTTCCATTGTAAAATATCCGCGAGCCAGCATCCTTGAGCAGGAAATCGAGTGCTTCGACCGCTCCACGATCTGGATAAACACCAATCAGAGTTTCAGTTCCAAAAACATCATGGACGTAAAGGTGGTGCCGCGCCCCGGCAACCCGGATATCTGCGATCTCCAGTTTCGCATCGACCGGCGCGGATATGTGGCGTGGCAGATTATGGCCGGAAATTATACGCGTGAACCCATGGCTCTGGTGATCGACGGCATCTGTTTCGGCACCTTTGCGCCGGAACCGCTCAAGGAAGAAAACAACACCAGTGACGAGTGGGTCACCGTGCGGGTCGGTATCAATCCGGTGACCGCCAAGATGACGGCCAAGTACGCTCCCAAGAATTATATTTTCTATAACCCAAGCACTTCCAGCTGGTTCTGACGGTACGGCAGTGATGGGAGACCGGCGTAAATATCCTTTCCAGCTCGGTGTGGTGGACATCGGAGCGCATTCGGTGCGGCTCGATATTTTTGAATGTCGCTCCGGCGGGCGCGTCAAACTATTGGAAAGTCTCTCCAAGTCGGTGAATCTTGGTTTTGACGTATTCCGGCGCGGACGGGTTTCGCCGGAAAACCTCCAGCTTCTGGCCTCGGTTATGCGCGATTTTGCCAGGAAAATGGAGGAATACCGCATTACTCTTTACCGGGTCGTCGCCACCAGCGCGGTGCGCGAAGCCTTTAACCGTGATCTGGTCATCAACCGGATTTTCAGCGAAAGCGGACTTGAGGTTGAGATTCTGGAGCCGCAGGAAGAAACCCGCGTATCATTTCTGGCCATGCGCGACGATTTGCGCCGGGTCATGGATTTTGACGTCAAGACCGGGATCTTTTTGGTGGTCGGCACCGGTTCGCTGCTGGTAAGCTGTTTTGAGAAGGGCGTGATGAAGTTCAGCGAGGAAGTCGCCATCGGCACTTCTCGCATGTTTGACGCATTTGGCCGCGCTTCGGAATCGTTGGAGCAGACCGTGGAAAATCTCCGCTCGGTCGATCTGCCGAGACGCATTTGTGAAAGCGTCGGCATTCATGCCGATCAGCCGGTGACGTTGACCGGCATGGGGGCTTCGGTGCGGATGCTGGTTTTCGGAGAAGAAAAGAACTCCGACGATGAGCGGCATATCGTGCTTTCCACCGGCGAAGCGGTGGGGCGGGCCGAGCAGGCGTTGACTGCGGTCGCGTCCGGGCGTGCCGGTGCCGCCGACGCCTCCAAACCTTTGGCGGCAGAAATATCCGCCAGCAAAGCCGCCTGCGCCGCCATTATAGAGTATTTTATGAGTGAATTCAACTGTGTTGAGTTCATTTCACCCGGAGTGACCACCCGCCGGGCTCTGGCGATGGAGCTGGTGCGGCAAAACGACAGTCACAAAGACCCCTTTGCCCGCGATATTTTAGCGATTTGCGATGCGATCGGCCATAAATACGGTTATGACCCGGCGCATGCGGCCAGCGTTGCGGAGCTTTCGCACAAACTGCTGACCAGATTGCGGCGCGATTTTGATTTTCCGGCCAATTCCGATATTTTGCTCGATTGCGCGGCGAGGCTGCATGACATAGGCCGTTTTCTTGACGCCCGACGCCATCATCTTCACTCGTATTATATTATTTCAAACCTGAGTTTGCCCGGGGTGTCGCGCCGCGAGCAGCAGATCATCGCCGCAATCGCGCGCTATCACCGGCACGAACTGCCGTCTGAACTTCAACCGGAATATCTCTCCATGCCACCGGAAGACAAGGTCGCCGTACTCAAGTTGGCGGCCATCATGCGAGTGGCGGATTCGCTCGACTGTTCGCGGGGAGGGCGGTTCAATCTGGCGCGGGTGGCCGTGCACGGGCATACATTGTCTTTGCAGACACCGGACGACGGCGGCGGAGATTTTCGTCTGGAGCGTTTTTATCTGGGGCTTAAAGGCGATCTTTTTGGCGACGTATTCGGGCTTGATCTAAAGATAGAGGAGTGCGCGTTGTAATGAGCAGCGAATCCAAGGATTTCATCAGTCGAGAGTTAAGCTGGGTGGACTTCAACGGCAGAGTGTTGGATGAAGCGATGTGCAAAGCCAATCCGCTGCTGGAACGCATGAAATTCATCGCCATCTTCTCCGGCAACCTTGACGAATTCTTTATGGTTCGTGTGGCCGGGCTGCGCCAGTTGGTCAAAATGGAGCGCGATCTGCCCGACCCGGCCGGAAACCGCCCGTCTTTTCAACTTAAACAGCTCAGAAAAAAGTTAGACCGGCTCTTGAAAACCCAGACCGACTGTTTGATGAATGATCTGCTGCCGGAGCTGGCCGGTCACGGCGTGCGGCTGGTTCACCCGGCCGAACTCGCACCGGGATTGCGCCGGACGATGTCGGCCCGTTTCCGGGCGCAGGTGCTGCCGGCGTTGACGCCGCTTGCGGTGGATTCGGCGCACCCGTTCCCCATCCTCAGCTCCGGGGCGATTGAGATCTCCGTGAGTATGAAGCCCGCCGGAGAAAACAAAACCGTTTATGCTTTTGTGGAAGTGCCCGACGTGCTGCCCCGTTTTATATTGGTGACAGATGACGCCGATGGTCGGTGTTTCATGCTGTTGGAAGAACTTATCATGGATAACTTGGCCGCACTGTTCAGCGGCTGTGAGATATTGGATTGTTTTCCTTTTCGCGTGACACGCGACATGGATTTTTCGGTGGAGGATGAGGGGGTGGACGATCTCCTGTCAAGCATCGAAAAGAAATTGCTGCAGCGGCGTCATCGGGAGCCGATACGATTGGAGTTGCCATTTGACGCGCAGGGAAAATTGGTCGAGTGGCTGGAAAAGCAGTTCGATCTTGCGCCGATGTTTCTTTATCGCAATCGTGCGCCGATGCATTTGAAGCAGTTCTTTGAATTGATCGGCCGGGCCGGTCGGCCCGAGTTGCTGGAGAAACCGTGGCCGCCGATTATGCCAGGCGGGTTGGAAGATTACGGCTCTATTTTTGAAGCGATATCCAGACGCGGTTCGATTTTGGTGGCTCCGCCGTTTCACGCCTTTTCGCCGATCGTGAGGTTGATCGAGGAGGCCGCCGCCGACCCGGAGGTGCTGGCGATCAAACAGACGCTCTACCGGGTGAGCGGCAATTCACCGGTGGTGCGCGCATTGCAGCATGCCGCCGAAAACGGCAAACAGGTTACCGTGCTGGTCGAATTGAAAGCCCGTTTTGACGAAGGAAACAATATCGTCTGGGCTCGCAAACTGGAGGAATCCGGAGCGCATGTGGTTTACGGTATTGTCGGGCTTAAGGTGCACGCCAAGGCGTTGCTGGTGGTGCGGCGGGAAGACGGAGCTATCCGCCGGTATGTGCATCTGGCAACCGGTAATTACAACGACAAGACCGCGACGTTATATACCGATCTCGGGATTATGAGTTGCGACTCCTCGCTCGGCTATGATGTGGCCAATCTATTTAACGTTTTGACCGGCTACTCGTCACCGCCGGCGGCGTGGAACCGGATAGCGGTGGCTCCGTTTGACCTCCGCGAAAAAGTTTACGCCATGATTGAGCGGGAGATCGCCAGTTCAACCGCGGATAATCCCGGTCACATTATTGCAAAGATGAACAGCCTATCCGACGAAGATATGATAAAATTGCTGCATAAAGCAGCTGACGCCGGGGTTAAAATCGAGCTGGTGGTGCGCGGAATATGCTGTTATCGCCCCAAGGTCGGGCAGGAAAATGTGCGAATAATAAGTATAGTCGATCGTTTTCTTGAGCACAGTCGAGTCTTTTACTTTCGCAATAACGGCTCCGAGGAGCTTTATTTGTCGAGCGCGGATCTGATGTTTCGCAATTTGAGTCGCCGTATCGAGCTGATGTTTCCGGTTGACGATGAGCGACTTCGGGCGGTGATAATGAAGCTTCTGGCTTATCAGCTTGCCGATAGCGACAAGGCGCGCCGCCTAACGGCATCCGGAAAGTACATCCGGCCGGCCGAGCTTGAAAAATACACAACAAAACGCAGTCAGCAAGCGAGTTATGATTATTTTTGTGCATTGGCGGAGGCTGATGCCAAACAACTGTCGGGCGATGCGTTAAAGGTTTATACTGCGCCAGAAAATCATGATGACAACAAATCCGGCATTTGACATACGCCCGGCGCGGGCACGGGAGGCGGTGGAGGTTTCCCGGCTTGCCGCGCTTTGTTTCGAGCATGATTTACGTTGCGATTATGAACCGGACGGGGCGATGATTTTCACGCTCTATACCACGCCGCAAGCAATCGGAGAGCGTTGGAGTGGCGGAGGCTGCGCCGCGCTTGTCGCGACGGATTTGTCAGGCACGCTGGTTGGAATGGTTGAATTTCGTGATTTCAGAGAGATCACCATGCTGTTGGTCGATCCAATGCGTCGGCGTGTCGGTATCGGACGCGCATTATTAGACCGCATGCGATTGATCTGTCGCATTAAAAATCCGGCAGGTCGTTTTACGGTTTTGTCATCACATAACGCGGTCGGATTTTACGAGCGATACGGTTTTACCGCAACCGGCGATGAATCGGTCGAGTGCGGAGTCGTATATACACCAATGGAGCTGCCTGCACCATGAGCAAGGTCAAAAGTTATTCGGTCGAAGAAGAACGCGCCAATGTGATAACTCACTTGGCGGGAGCGATTGTGGTAATTGCCGGGGTAGGGGGTGCGTGGGGGGTGCTTCACTGCCGCAGCCGGATGGCAGCAATCGGTTTTTTGATTTACAGCGCGTCATTGCTTGCCATGTATATCTTTTCGACGGTTTATCATTATGCGGATACCAACGGTAAATGTCGCGGATTGTGCCGTAAATTCGATCATGCGGCGATTTATCTACTGATTGCCGGTACCTATACGCCGATTATGATTACGGCGGTCCCCAATCGTACCGGTATGTGGATCTTGATAGCCGAGTGGGGATTGGCGGCAATCGGTTTGCTGCATAACTTTCTGTTTTTCGGGAAGTTCAGCGTGGTTACGATTATACTTTATCTGGCGATGGGATGGCTCTGCGCGGTCAGGATCGATCAATTATATGATTTTATGACTGCCACTGAATTCGGATTGATCCTGTTCGGAGGTCTGGCCTATACGGTTGGAGTGGTGTTTTATATTATGAAAGTAAAATACAGCCACGCAATTTGGCACTTGTTTGTGCTTGCCGGAAGTACGCTTCAGTTTTTCGCGATAATACTTCTTTGTTTTTGCTGACACCGATCCCCGTCCATTAAAGAACAACCGCGGTAAATAATTTTCTTTATCCATAACGACGGACTTCCTTTTATATCCCAATGTTGACATATTGCCCCATATTGTAGTAATGTCGCAGACTATTTATTCGCAAGTTATTAACAAGCAGGGTTATCAATAGTCATAACAAACATATCAATAATATGTTATGATTTCAAAAAAGCCATTTTTGACCAATGGCTAATTTAACATAACCGCCATTATGCGACGTTGCAAATTGGGCGGAAACGGCTCTGAAATCTTTAGAAATAAAGATGGATAAAGTCATTCCATAAAAAATAAAGACCATGAGAGAGGCTTTACAACGCAAAGATCGGCAACCGAGGTTTCTCCGGTTTTTCCTGAAATTCAGGCTGTTCGTCCGATCACCCCGGTGCAAGATATTGAATCCGGCGTTGGGGGGATTCATTTTACCGCCAGCGCACAATACCGCGACGGCTTGAATCCGGTGTTGGGGGGTGGAAGATTATTTTACCGCAAGTAGTGACGGCAATATTATGTTTTATTGAATGTCGGTAAATTCAGTCATCCAGCGCACAATACCGCGACGGGTGGAAATATGTTCCAAAAGCTCTTTGACGGATTTATATGCTTGCGCACCACCGGCAATGATGACCGGCTCGGTACTGTTCCGGGAAACCAAAAGCTCCACCCAGTCAAATTCACGTCGAAGATTTTGCAACACGGTTGCGCATGGTCTGGCCGGGGTTGAATACATATTGAAAACAATTACACCGCCAGTGGCAAGACGTTGATGTAGATCTCTGATGAAAACATCATCATATATCTCATGACAAGCCCGTTGCGAATTACATATATCGCTTATTATCAAATCGAATTTTCGATCGTCGTGCGCGATAAAGTGTCTGGCGTCGTCAACCACAATTTCGAGCTGTTTCCGCCTCGATTCAGATAAGTCACTCAGGAAATATTGGCGGGCGAGGGCAATAAAATCAGGCTCGATTTCAACGCCGGTGATCCGGCACCGGTCAAAGTTGACTGCCATATAGCGCGGTATGCCTCCACCCCCTACCCCCAAAACCAATGCCCGGCTTTCTTTTGCTTGCAACCATTTGTCACAGAATGGCTTGGCATAGCTCATCACCGGCATGTTGGTTGGATCGCTCAAGTCGATTGCCGAAATATGGCGATCACCATCTGGGGAACTGTGAAACACATATCGTATCAACGGACGGCGAAACCATAGAGAACAATATTCACGAACTTCATATTGACTTTCGCCGATATGAAGCGTAATAACCCGGCGTGTCCGAATTTTCTTCAACCGTCGTTTGACGTATAAAGAAACTCGGCGTAACATCATATGATCGGCCTCAATACGATTATGGTTGATTCCCCGCACAAAGGCGCGACCGCCTCCCGGAAAGAATTCATACCGTCACTGGCAAGATGTGTTTTCAGATGTTCGTCGCTTTCCCAAGTTTCCGATATTGTCACAAAATGACCGTTTTTTTCGGCATCGGCTCCATCGGCCACGTCAAAACAGGGTTCGTAGCGAATACAACCCTCCTCCGAACGAACTTTCGGCACATAGGCCAACATAATCTTGAGGAAATTCTCCATACAATCCGGTTTTATGCCGAAACGGGCAAATACATTGACCATATCCATTGCTCCCCTGCCCTGTTCAGGCATTATTAAAGGCAGGACAACCGACAACAAAACCGGTTGTCCTGCTCTTTATTTATTTCATTATTACTTCTTCTGGAAAAGGCTGCGAATACGAGCACCGGTTATCTCGGCAAGGTGTTTACCCAGATCTTCGCGCTTCGCTTTGAGCACCGGCGCGCCGTTGCGCGCCTCGGCAATCCACTTTTTGGCGAATTCACCGGATTCAATGCGGCGCAGCGACTCTTTCATGCGATCTTTGACCGCCGGATCGATGATCCACGGCCCGTTTTCGTATTCACCCCATTCGGCTGTGTTCGAGATCACCGCGTTCATCTTCTGAATGCCGCCCTCGTAAATCAGGTCAACGATCAGCTTGGCTTCGTGAATACACTCGAAATATGCCATTTCCGGCGGATAACCGGCCTCGGTCAATGTTTCGAAACCGTATTTCATCAAATCGACGATACCGCCGCAAAGCACGTTTTGCTCGCCAAACAAATCTTCAAAGGTTTCCTGTTCAAAGGTGCATTTCAGCACCCCGGCACGGGTCAACCCCTCTGCTTTCGCAATGGCCAACGCCGTCTGCATCGCCTTGCCGGAGGCATCCTGCTTCACCGCCACCAGACCGGGTACGCCAAACCCCTCGACAAAACGCTTGCGCTCCTCGGTGCCGGGGCTTTTGGGGGCGATCATAATGACATCAACACCCTTCGGCGGCTTGATTTCGCCAAACACAATACTGAAGCCGTGCGAAAATGAAAGCGTCTTGCCGGGCGTGGCATACTGCTCTATTTCAGAGCGATAAACCGGCCCGTGCATTTCGTCTGGCAGCAAAATATGAATAACGTCGGCCGATTTGGCCGCCTCGCTCACGCTGAGCGTTTGAAACCCGTCCTGCTCCGCCGCCGCCTGTGATTTCCCGGGGCGAATACCGATTACAACGTTAAGCCCGGAGTCGCGCATGCAAAGCGACTGCGCCCGCCCCTGAGCCCCGTAACCGATCACGGCAATCTTTTTGCCGCTGAGTACGCCAAAGTCGGCGTCGCTGTCGTGAAGGATCTCCATCTCTTTCATTTCCAACGCTCCTTGTATGGTTTTGGCCGGGTTTTCCGACCGGTTGTTTCAGCTCGAATACATATAATATATATGCCGACCTGTGGTTTTCAAATGAAATTTTTACCATAACGGTGTATATTACGTGATTATGAATAATTTTATTGCACAATCCGACCTCCCGGTCAAGGCCGTACTGCCCGAATTGCTGTCTGCTCTTAATACGCTCCGGCGCGCCGTGCTCACCGCCGCGCCGGGCGCAGGCAAAACCACTCTGGCTCCCCCTGCCCTCGCCCTCCGGCCTGACTTCAAAGGCAAGGTCGCTCTCATCGAACCCCGCCGCATGGCCGCCCGGGCGGCGGCCCACCGCATTGCGCGGTTGTCCGCCACCGCCTGCGGTGATTTTTGCGGTTACACCGTGCGGGGTGACAGCCGGGTCGGAGCCAACACCCGGATTCAGGCGATGACTCCCGGCGTTTTTCTGCGCATTTTGCAGGACGACCCCGAACTCTCCGATTTTGGCGCCGTCATTTTCGACGAGTTTCACGAGCGCGGTCTGGAGAGCGATTTTGCTTTGACGCTCACTTGGGATGTTGCTAATTCGCTGAGAAATGACCTCGAAATATTGGTCATGTCGGCCACGCTGGACGCCGCAAGGCTGTCGGAATTTCTTCAGGCTCCCATTATCGACACTCCGGGAAAAATGTTCCCGGTCGAAAGACTATGGAGCGACGGATTTCCCGATTTACGCAACATAGCTCCGGCGACGGCAAAGGCGGTCAATGCCGTCTGGCAAATGAGTACAGGCGACATTTTGGTCTTTTTGCCCGGCATTCGCGAGATCGACGCGGTGCGAACCCTGCTTATGCTGCCGCACGACAAAGCCGAAATCCTTACCTTGCATGGCTCAATGCCGCAGGATGAACAGGATAAAGTTTTGGCTCCGGCCCCGGTCGGCAAACGAAAAGTCGTGCTTGCCACCAATATCGCCGAAAGCAGTCTTACCATCGACGGGGTAACGGCGGTGGTGGATTCCGGCTTGGAGCGTCGTATGCGCTTCGACCCGGCGTCGGGGCTGTCGTTTTTGGAAACGGTACGCATTTCCCGCGCCTCGGCCGAGCAGCGTGCGGGCCGCGCCGGACGCACCGCCCCCGGAATCGTGCTGCGTCTCTGGAATGCCAAAGAACACAACATGTTATGCGAAAACATAGAACCTGAAATCGTCAATGGAGAATTGACTTCGCTGCGTTTACAGTTGGCCGCATGGGGAGCCTCGGCCGATGCCCTGCATTGGCTTACGCCGCCTCCGGCCGGTGCGCTGGCGGCGGCGGCCTCGCTGTTGAACAAACTGGGCGCAACCAATGGCGACGGCACATTGACTGTCTTGGGGCGCAAACTGTCGCAACTGCCGCTTCATCCCCGGCTTGGTGCGATGATGCTCGCGGCGCGTGACTGGCAACTTTCCCCGCTTGCCGCCGAAATCGCGGCTCTTCTGGAAGAACGCGACCGCGGCGACCGCTCCGGATCGGCGGACATCGGGTTGCGAGTGCGTGAAATGCGTCGCAGACCGGAACGTTTTCGCAATGAAGAAACCGTTATCCGTCAACTTCTTGCCTTGGAAAAGACCGCCTACCGCACTTGCGATGTAAACCAATGCGGCAGGTTGATCGGCACCGCCTACCCGGAATGGATTTCAGCTTCCCGCAAATCGCGGTCCGGCAACTATTTATGTACCGGTGGCCGGGGCGCAAAACTAATGCCGGGCGACGACCTTGCGGCCTGTGATTTTTTGGCGGCGGCGCGGCTGGAAGGTTCCGGAAGCGATTCGATTATTAAACTTGCGGCTCCGCTTACCCGTGATGAAATCGACGCGTATTTCGCACGTTTGATCTCAAATCGGGAAGTTTGCGCATTGGATTTGGTTTCCGGACGGGTTCGGGCGGCCCGTGAAATTTGTCTTGGCGAAATCGTGCTGTCGTCTGCGGCGATGACGCCGCCACCGGAAGCGGTTGCCATGGCGTTGCTTGAAGCCACGCCGGAGCTGCCGCCGCCGGAATCGGCCGCAGCCCGGCGGCTGATGGCGAGAGTGCGGCTGCTGTCGCAGGAAGACCCGGCGATCGAATTTCCCGACCGCGCCAAAATCATTGCGGCGGCACTTCCTTTTGTCGCCGGGATGAATTCACTTGACGCGGTCAACCGCCTCGATTGGTGTGCGGTAATCCGTTCGCTTTTTTCTTACGATCAGCTTTCGCGGCTCGACGCCGAATTTCCGGAAGAATTCAGAACCCCGGCCGGGTGCGCCCACAAAATCGACTACGAGGCGGAAATCCCCACGGTTTCCGCCCGGGTGCAGGAGTTTTACGGCTTAAAAGTCCACCCCTCGGTCGGAAAAAAACGCTTGCCGTTGCGGTTGGTATTGCTCTCTCCGGCGCAACGGCCGATTCAGATCACGGTCGATATCGTCGGCTTCTGGCACGGCAGTTGGGAGCTGGTGCGCAAGGAAATGCGCGGACGCTACCCCAAACACCTGTGGCCGGACGATCCGGCGGAAAGCACCCCGACCACGCGAGCCAAGCCGCGCGGTGCAACCCAGTAACTTGTCGATGCCGTCGAAAAAATCACCCGTGTTTTTGTGTCGTTTCCGGTTGAAAAAGGCGGGGGACACGGCTATATTAGTCGAATTATGAAAAGCAACTTTGAAGACCTTTCCCGGCGGGTGATCCGAAGCTCGATCGACTGGTCGGGCGACGGACTCGCACTCGACCGTTATCTGGCCGGCCGCTTCACCTACCGTTCGCTTGACGAGTGGCGTCAACGTATTTCGGACGGTGAAATCGTCGTAAACGGCGCGACCGTTGCGCCCGATCTGACGCTTAAACTTCACGATCTGGTCGAGTATTTTCCCGGCAACCTGCCGGAACCGGAGGCCGACCTCACCTACACGGTGGCATGGGAGGACGAATATCTTCTGGCCGTCAACAAATCCGGCAATCTCTGCACCCACCCGGCCGGGCCGTTCTTCAAACACACATTGTGGCATTTGCTGTCAAGTCGTTACGGCCACATCTATATTGTGAACCGGCTCGACCGCGAAACCTCCGGGCTGCTGCTGGTCGCCAAGTCGCCGGAAATCGCGGCAAAGCTGTCGCGCCCCAAAACTCCATATCGCAAAGAATATCTGGCATTGGTCAATGGCCGGTTTGACCAGCCGATACGCGCCAAAGGTTTTTTGACGCCCGACACCGCAAGCCCGGTGCGAAAAAAACGCAAATTCGTGACCGAATTACCCGCCGACCGCACCGGTATGGAATCCGCCGACACCGAATTGCTTCCGGAGAAAATTTTTGAAATCGGCCGGTCGCTGGTGCGTGCAATACCCCACACCGGGCGGCTGCATCAGATCAGAGCAACACTGTTTTCTTTGGGGTTCCCGCTGCTGGGCGACAAACTTTACGGGGTTGACGACTCGATTTATCTGAAACTTCGCTCCGGCGCGGTCACCGACGCCGACCGTGACAAACTGGTGTTGCCGCGTCAGGCTCTTCACTCATATTGTTTGTCTTTTATCCACCCGGTTACCGGAGAAAGTATTAAAGTTGCCGCCCCCCTGCCCGCTGATTTCGGAGTCGGTTTCCCATGACGCCGGTATTGGCCTTTGACGCCGGGTCGATCACCCTGTCCGGCGCGGAGTTGACCGGTCTGCCGACCGAAACGTTGAAACTTTTCTCGGCGGATCCGCGCACCGGCGGTTTGCGCGCGCGCGGCTGTGACTATGCCGCCGCCGTCATGTCCATGCGTCTGGGCGGCATAAAATTCATTGACCAGGCGCGCAACTATGCGCCTTTGACCGATCTTGCGCTGGCAAAAGAACTTACGCCAAGACCGCATCAATCGGAAGCGTTTACGGCATGGCGCAATGCCGCTTGTCGCGGCGTCGCCGCGCTGCCGACCGGCAGCGGCAAAACCATTTTGGCGGTGATCTGTATAAACTACCTCAAACGGCCGACGATCGTGCTGGTGCCGACCATTGATCTATTGTGCCAGTGGGCGGAAGTGCTTGAGCATTTCTTCGGCCGGCCGATCGGCATGTTGGGCGGCGGCGAACGCCGGATTGAACCGATCACCGTAAGCACCTATGATTCGGCACTTATCAATATGGAGTTTTTAGGCGACCGCTTTGCCTTTCTGGTCGCCGACGAGTGCCACCACCTGCCGGGAGCGGAAACCCGGCTGGCCGCCGCGATGTCGATTGCTCCATTCCGGCTCGGTCTGTCGGCCACGCCGGAGCTGCCCGATGACCGCGCCGAAGTCATGACCGATCTCCTGGGCGACATTGTCTGCCGGATAGCCATAAACGAGCTTGAAGGCAAGGTGTTGTCGCCCTATGTTATACATACCGTACCGGTTGCGCTCGACCCGGAGGAGCGCGAGCGTTACGACCGCTTCCGGTCGGTCTATACGGCGTTTATCAGACGCCATCAACTGACGTTTCGCAATTCCGGCGACTGGGGGAGGTTCATCGGGTTGTGCGCCCGTTCTCCTGAGGGCGGCGAAGTTTTTCAAGCCTATCTTGAACAGAAACGGATCTCCCGGGGCGGCCGCGCCAAGCTCCGCAAAACATGGGAACTCATCACCCGCCACGCCGACGAGCAGATCATTATCTTTACCGCCGACAATGAGACCGCCTATAAGATCGGTCGATTGTTTGCCCTGCCGGTCATAACCCACCGCACCAAGCCGTCGGAGCGGAAAAGGTTTCTGGCTCTTTTTCGCGAACACAAGTACAATGTGCTGGTGACCAGCAAAGTGCTCAACGAGGGGGTTGATGTGCCGTCGGTCGGGGTCGGGGTGATCCTCTCCGGCTCGGCCAGTGTGCGCGAGCATGTGCAGCGGCTGGGGCGTATTCTCCGCCCGGCACCCGGCAAGCGGCAAGCCGAGCTGTACGAACTTATAAGCGAAAACACCGGCGAGGAGTCGGTGAGCCGCCGCCGCCGCGAACACATGGCCTACGAGGATCATGACGATCCTGCGGGTGAGGTGGAGGAGGACGCATCGTGCTGAACCGTGAGCTGTTACGCTTTCGCCGGGTTGGCGGCAAAGTTCATATTCAATTCATTGACGCCACCGACGCCAAGCTGCTTGATCTGGCGGCGGGTTTGATCGCGCTATGCGCCGACGCGGCGCAAAATCATTTGAACACAGGCGATCTTGAAGAACTGCTTTTGATGCAAAGCCGACGCATTCGCGACAACAAGCTGGCCAAAGGATTGTGCAAACTCCTGCTTGACCGCATGTCGGTCGAACCGGATGAAGCGACCGATTTTGCCGCACTCCGGGAAAAGCTTTTTCTGGCCTCGGCCAAGGCGCTTCCGGCCTGCGGAGCCGATATAACCCAATACCGGGCCACCCTCTCCCAAGACCGGTTTTTCAGGCAGGATATTTACGGGGATCTCCCGGAACTTGCGCCATTGAGCGAATTCAAGGCGGTGTCGCCGCGTGAACTCCTTGAACGTTACAATCTTGCGCTGGTGCAAGGGTTGCTTGTTTACACCGATTCGCTCGAACTTGACGCTCAAGACGGAGAAGCCGCCGAACTGCGGAAACTTTTCAAGTATTTGAAGTTCTTCCGTCTGCTGGCCGAAACCGGACGTTTGCCGTCGGGCGGGTTGCATTTCTCCATTTCCGGGCCGCTGTCACTATTGCTCAACACCCGAAAATATGCCTTGCAGCTGGCCGCCTTTTTCCCGGCGGCGGTAACGTTGAAAAAGTGGCATATATGCGCCATGTTGAGGTTTTCCGGCGAAACATCGACTAAACTTGAACTCGATCAAACTTGCGGACTGGTGTCGCATTACCGCAATTTCTCCAGCTACGTCCCGGAGGAAATCCGACTGTTTCACCGGCTTTTCGCCCAAAGCGATACCGGCTGGAAAATCGTTGGAGATACGCCGTTTATCGACGGACCGGGGGGCGAAGTGATATTCCCGGACTTCAGTTTCGAGCGAGAACGAGACCACCGCCGGCTGCATCTTGAGCTTTTTCACCGCTGGCATCGCGGACAACTTGAAAAAAGACTGGATTTCTTGAGCCGATCGCCGAAGTTGCCGCTGCTGCTTGGCATCGACCGCGCCTTGGCCGACGATGACGAGTTTGAAAGGATCACCAAACACTTCCCGGCCATTTCCGGGCATCTGCTGCGTTTCCGCGACTTTCCCGGCGTGGAGCGTACCGCAAAATTACTCGATCAATTCTGCAAATAACGCCCGGCGGCGGTAAAGCAAAGAAGTTCGCCGCGCCGCCCCGCCACAATAAAATCACCGTCCGACGCAACGCCTTGAAGCGAAAATGTTTCCGGTGCATGTACCGCAGCAAAGAATCCCAGCTCGGCCGTCAAAACTCCGGCAAACCTATGGTCGAGCCGCATTATTGTTTCCTGTGCGTACAAGGCGTATTCCGCATTGTTGAGATGCAAATTGACATCTTCCTGCATGTAATTTATGCCGGTGCAAAAGACTTCGGGCAATTCCCCCGGGCGTTCCGGCCGGTCGGTCAAGTCGAAGTTCACCGGCAGCGACGAATTGTCCGGCATATCGCAGGGCAGATGATCGAGGCGAACCGGACGCAGTTTTTCGGTATTGAGCAACAGCCACGCGCTGGACGCGCGAGCCACTTCCTTCCCCGATGCGTCAACTATGTTAAATTCGCGGTGGGCAAACAGTTTTTCCA
>JAQVVK010000033.1 GCA_028698975.1 Victivallaceae bacterium | reverse complement strand
GGCCGCGCGGCACCCGCGATAATTCGCTGGCCAGCTTGACCCGCTGCGCCTCGCCGCCCGAAAGCGTGGTCGCGCTCTGCCCCAGTTTGACATAGCCGAGGCCGACTTCACGCAGGGTGTCCAGCTTGCGGGCAAGCGAAGTGAAGTTCTTAAAGAGTTCGCTGGCCTGATTTACCGTGAGGTCGAGCACGTCGGCGATGCTGTGCTGTTTGAAATGTACCGAAAGCGTCTCCTGATTGAACCTCCGTCCGCCGCAGGCCGTGCATTCGACATAAACATCGGCCAGAAACTGCATTTCGATCTTGCGTATGCCGTCGCCCCGGCACTCCTCGCAGCGGCCGCCCTTGACGTTGAAGCTGAACCGCCCCGGCCCGTAGCCGCGCACTTTGGCGTCGGGCAGTTCCGAAAAAAGTTTGCGGATGATGCCGAATGCGTCGGTATAGGTGGCCGGGTTGGAGCGCGGCGTGCGGCCGATCGGACTTTGATCGATCACGATCGCCTTGTCCACATATTGAAGTCCGTCAATGCGGCGGTGTTCACCGGGCGGAAGATCCTGTATCTCCTGCTTGGCGTTGAGCGCACGCACCAGTATGCCGTTGATAAGCGAACTCTTGCCCGAGCCGGAAACCCCGGTTATGCAGGTCAATGTGCCCAGCGGTATTGATACATCGATGTTTTTGAGATTGTGGTAGCGCGCTCCCCGGATCGTAAGTTTTTTGCCGTTGCCCTTCAGGCGTTTCGCCGGTACCGCGATACTGCGTTCGCCGGTCAGAAACTTGGCGGTCAGCGATTCCGGGAAGTTCGGCAGCTCGGCCGGAGTGCCGGCGGCCACCAGACGCCCGCCCCGCACCCCGGCTCCGGGGCCGAGATCGAGTACGTAATCGGCGCGGCGGATGGTGTCGAGATCGTGCTCGACCACCAGTACGGTGTTGCCGACGTCGCGCAGTTTTTCGAGAGTGTCGAGCAGCTTGTCGTTGTCGCGCTGATGCAGGCCGATCGATGGCTCGTCGAGGATGTACAGCACTCCGGCCAGACCGCTGCCCAGCTGGGTGGCCAGCCGGATGCGCTGGGCCTCGCCGCCGGAAAGCGTATTGCTTACCCGGTTGAGCGTAAGATAGGCCAGCCCGACGTCGTGGAGGAAGGTGAGGCGGTTGCGGATTTCTCTGGTGACGTCGGCGGCGATGGCGGCATGCTCTTGGTCGAGTTCGAGCGACTGCATAAACGTCAACGCTTTTTCCACACTGAGCGCGTTGAATTTATCGATGGCCAGTCCGCCGACCGTGACGCCGAGGCTGACCGGGTTGAGCCGTGAACCGTGGCAGGCCGGACACTCCTGCGGCGACATAAATGCGGCAAGGCGTTCGCGCACCGCGTCGGATTCGGTTTCCACCATGCGCCGCCGCAGATTTTCGAGCACGCCCTCAAACGGCTTGCTCCAGTGATATTTGCGGCCGTGCATGTAGTAGTCGAACTCCAGCGGCGTTTCGCCCGAACCGTACAGCAGAAGTTTGCGGGTCTTTTCCGGCAATTTTTCAAACGGAGTGGTCAGCATGGCTTCGTCGCCGAACTGTTCGGCCAGCTTGCGCAGCAGAAGGTTGTAATACATGATAAGATGACGCGGCCCGCGCCGCCAGCCCGGAATCGCCCCTTTGCGGATGGAGAGCGACGGATCGGGCACCACTTTGGCCGGATCCATCACCTGCTGTATGCCCAGCCCGTTGCAGCAGGGACATGCGCCGTATGGCGAATTAAATGAGAAGTTGCGCGGCAGTAATTCGCCGAACGACACTCCGCAATCCGGACAGGCCAGGTGTTCGCTGTAAATCTCCTCGCTGAACTCCGCCTGCGGCCCCTCCAGCAGCACGGTTATGCTGCCGCCGCCGTGGCGCAGCGCGGTTTCAACCGAGTCGGTAAGCCGCGCCTGGTCGGTTTTGCCGGTGATCAGGCGATCGACCACCGCTTCGATGGTGTGGCTCTTGGTCTTTTCCAGCGGCTTCAACTCGTCTTCGAGCAGCACCAGTTTGCCGTCGATGCGCGCCCGCACAAAACCGTCGGAACGCATCGACTCCAAAATATCGCGCTGTTCGCCTTTTTTACCGGAGACCAGCGGCGCAAGCAGCGTCAGTTTGGAGTTTGGCGCAAGGCTCCCCAGGATGGCGGAAATCGCCTGTGCCGACTGGGATTCGAGTTTGCGCCCGCATTTCGGACAGTGCGGCATGCCGATATGAGCATACATAAGACGCAGATAATCATATATTTCCGTAACCGTGGCCACCGTCGAACGCGGTGTGCCCCCGGCGGTGCGCTGCTCAATGGCAATGGCCGGCGACAACCCCTCGATGTGTTCGACTTTGGGCTTCTGCATCAGGTCGAGAAACTGGCGCGCATAGGCCGACAGACTCTCGACATATCGCCGCTGCCCCTCGGCATAGAGCGTGTCAAAGGCCAACGAACTCTTGCCCGAACCAGACAACCCGGTGACCACCACCAGCTTGTTGCGCGGGATCGTGACATCTATATTTTTGAGGTTGTGCTGCGACGCACCCTTGATTACGATATTTTCAAGCATGATAAACTTCTCCCTCCGGAGTATTCACCTGCCGCCGGATTTTTCCCCGCGTCGGCGGTCAATTCAATTTGTCAAGTTTACTCCGCACCGCGTCGGCGTCAAGATCGCGGCCGCCTGATTGCAATGCCTTACGGTAAAATTCGGCGGCCGCCGCGTGATCCCCTGCCGCCGATTCGATGTCGCCTGCGTGGTCAAACAAAACACCGTCGCTTCCGCCCTCGGCGGTCTGCGCCGCGATCGTCTGCCGCATGGCCTCTCTCGCCCCGGCGAGATCGCCGCGACGAAATCTGACCCAGGCCAGACTGTCAAGAAAAGCATAGTTGCGCGGTGCGGCGGCCAGCGCGCGCACGATCATCTTTTCGGCGCGCTCCAACTCGATGTTGGCGTCGGCGGCGGAGTAGGCCACTCCGTTAAGCAGATCGGGACTGTCCTCCTTTTCGGCTTCGGTGAGGATTTTTTCGAGTTCGTCAAGCTGCCCGAGTTTTACCGCCGCGTCGGCCTCGATTATCCGCATGGCGGCCGGTACGGGGCGTTTGGCGGCCTGCATCATCGCCGCCAGTGCCTTGCAGTCGCTCTGCACTTTTTTGTAATCACGCATGAAGATGTGGAGCTGCAATAGATCGATGGCGTTTTTTGAGTTCTTTTCCGCCTCGTCCAGCCGGTTGAGTCTGACCAGAAGTTCTCCCCGGATGCGGCGAAGCGCAATGGCATCGCCGCCCTCGGCTTGATCGCAGAGTTTCAAGGCCTCTTCAAACTTGCCTTTGCGTTTCAGAAGTTCGATCCGGGCCAGACGCGACAGCTGTTCGATCGGGCCGCGGCTGTTTCCGGCCAGCGTGATTACGCGCTCAAATTCACCCATGTCCAATAAAAACGCCGCCCGCTCCGCCGCGTCCATATCTTCCAATCCGGCGAATTCATCCAACGCCGCGTCATATGCGGCGCGGTATTTTTCCGGATCGGCCTTGGCCGCCGCCCGGTAGAATTTTATCCGGCTGCGTATTTCCTCCGGAGTGGTCGCGGCGTTTTTTTGCCAGTACGCGTCGCCAGATGCAAAACCGTGCCGGTATGAAACATCGACCAGCCAGGAATCGATCAATTCGGCGCGATGCAAGGGAGAGGTCGCCGGGGAAATATTGTCCAGCACCGCCGCCAGCCATGCGGCGGCTTCCGGGGCGGAGAGAAATGCCGCTCCCCCCAGCCGCACCGCCGCCAGATGAGCCAGCATGGTGTCGCCGGGAACGAGCTTCGACGCGGCGGTCATACGCCGCGCCGCCTCACCCTGCAATGCGGCGGAATCCGCTTCCGCCAACGCCGAACTTAATTCATCCAGCGCGATCGCCCGTGCGGAGTTTGATTCAGAAATAGCGTCAAGCAAAAGCCGCGCCCTTGGCGCGGGCGCGCTTTCCAACGCGGACATGAGAAGTTTTTCACGCGAACGCACCACCGCGTCGGCGTCGGCGGCAAACAATCCTCCGGCCGTCAGACACGCCGCAAAAATAAGCAATGCGCCACGCATGACACCACCCCGGACGGGGTTATTTCTTTTCGAGTTCGGCCAGCTTGGCTTCCAGCTCTTTGAGCTTGGCGGAGAGCTTCTCCACCCGTTTGGGCAGCGTGTAGCGAGCCATGAATTCGCGCTGCGGCTCGGCCGGGGTGCCCAGCACGATCTGGCCGGCCGGAACACTCTTGACCACTCCGCTGGTGCCGGCGACCTGTACGCCGTCTCCGAGCGTGATATGCCCGTTTACGCCGGATTTGGCGGCCAGAATCACGCCGCGGCCGATTTCGGCACTGCCGGCGATGCCGCACTGGGCGACCAAAATCGAACTCTCGCCAATGCAGACATTGTGCGCGATCATGACCTGATCGTCGATCTTGACGTTGCTCTTGATATGGGTGACGCCGAAACGGGCGCGGTCGATCGTGGTGTTGGCTCCGATCTCGACGTCGTCATCGATCTGCACAATACCGGTCTGCGGCACCTTGACCAGCCCCTGCGGGCCGGGCACAAAGCCGAACCCGTCGGCTCCGACCACCACTCCGGGGTGGATTATGCACTTGCGGCCGATCCGGCAGCGGTACATCACCGTGACGTTGGGGTAGAGCAGCGTTCCCGCGCCGACCCGAACCTGATGGCCGATGTAGCAGCCGGCTCCGATGATCGCGCCGTCGCCGATCTCCGCTTCCGGCTCGATCACCGCATTGGCTCCGATCGAAACGCCGTTGCCGAGTTTGACCGATGCATCGACTACCGCCGACGGGTGAACCAACTGTTGAAATTCGGGAGCCTTTTCCGCAAATACCATCACCGCATGGCCAAAGGCGTAGTCCACATTGGGCGATACGATGAGAGTGCGGTTTTCCGTCGGTTCGTCGGCCAGATCGGGGCAGACAATCACAGTACCGGCCTTGGCGTCCGCAAGAAGATGCTGATATTTTTTGTTGCCGACAAACGAAAGCTGATCGGCGGTGGCGTCTTTGAGTGAAGCGACCCCCTTGACCAAACGATTCGGGTCGCCGATGAGCTTGCCTTTGACCAGAGCGGCGATTTCCGCCGCGGTAACGGTTTTTTCGATCATGATGTCACTTATCCTTTTTGGGGTTTGTTTCCGGTTTGGGAGAGGCGGCGGTGCGGTTGAGATCCGCCAGCACCGTTGCTGTGATGTCGGCCGAAGCGGGCGACACCAGCAACGCCGGCTGCTGATTGAGCGTCTGCCCGGAGGAGTCAAAAATAAAATCATAGCCCTCGGCCGCGGCGCGGCGGCGAACTTCGGCCAATATTTCGTTCATTACCGCGACCCGCTTTTCGTCTTCCATGCGGCGCATATCCCGGGCGCGGTCGGTGGCGTACAGCTCGATCGCCGCACGCTGAGACTCGATCTCGCGCCGTTTGGCGTCGGTATCGCGGCGGGCCTGCTGGCGGGCTTCGCCGTCCAGCGCCAGATTTTGAGAATTGGCCAGCAAAGTATCGTATTCTTTTTCGAGCGTCTTGAGGTTTTCATTCTGGCGGGCGAGATATTCGCGGTAGATTTCCCCCTGGCGTTTGATCGCATCCTCGGCGATCTTGCTCTTGTAGAACCCGCGAAACACCTTTTCCAGATTGACCGTGCCAATGCGGACAACCCCCGCTGCGGCTTCCGCAGAAACCGGCACGGCGGTCGCAAGCAGGAGCGCAAACAACGACAGCCAGAATTTTTTCATCGAAGCATCCCTTAATTGCCCGGCGAATAGTTGGGCGCGTCCTTGACCATGGTCACGTCGTGCGGATGCGCCTCGCGCAATCCGGCGGCGGTGACCCGCACCATCTTGGCTCTTTCCTGAAATTCCGCGATCGTGCGCGCGCCGCAGTATCCAAACGAATAGCGCAGGCCGCCGACAAACTGGATTATCACATTGGAAACCTGCCCCCGGAACGGCACCATCGCTTCGATGCCCTGCGGCACCAGCTTGACGTCGTCGTCAACGTCATCCTGGCCGTAGCGTTCGCGGCTGCCTTTGCCGGTCTTCATGGCGGCCAGACTGCCCATGCCGCGGTAGATCACATAACTGCGCCCCTGATGCAGCACCACTTCGCCGGTGCTTTCGGCGGTGCCAGCCAGAGCCGAACCCATCATCACGCAGGAAGCTCCGACCGCAAGTGCCTTGGCCACGTCGCCCGACTGTTTGATGCCGCCGTCGGCGATGATCGGCAGATCGGACGGTACCGACTTGGCCGCTTCATAAACCGCCGTCACCTGCGGCACCCCGACGCCGGCCACCACGCGGGTGGTGCAGATCGAACCGGGTCCGATACCGACTTTGATGCCGTCAACCCCGGCGTCGGCCAAAGCCTTGGCCGCCTCGGCGGTGGCGATGTTTCCGGCAACGATATCAACCTTGTCGCCGTAGCGTTTCTTAAAGAGTTTGACTGTTTCGATCACGCCCTTTGAGTGGCCGTGTGCGGTGTCGAGCACCATCACGTCAACTCCGGCGGCGACCAGCGCCTCGGCGCGGGCTTCGTCATACGGTCCGATGCCGGCGGCGGCGCGCAGCTGGTGAAAATCGTCGCGGTTGTAGTCGGGTTCTTCCTTTGAGATCAGCGTTTTGACGTCGAGGAAGCTGTACAGCCCGGCCAGACGGCCATTGGCGTCGATCATCGGAAGTTTGCCGACTTTGCGGTCGCGCATGATCTCAAACGCCTTTTGCATCGAAGTGTCGGCGGCGGCTGAAATCGGGTCGCGGCTCATCACGTCGCTGATTTTGACGCTGTAATCGGAGAGAAACTTTATATCGCGGGCGGTGATGATACCGACCAGTTTGCCGTTGCCGTCAACGATGGGAAAGCCGGAAAACGAGTATTTCTTGGCTTTCTTTTCGTTCATCATCTCCTCGACGGTCTGGTCAGGGTGAAAAACCACCGGGTTGCGGATGATGCCGTTGAGATAATACTTGACTTTGCGGACTTCCTCGGCCTGCCGCTCCACGGACAGATTTTTGTGAATCACGCCGATACCGCCGAGCCGGGCCATGGCGATGGCCATTGCGCTCTCGGTGACGGTGTCCATCGCCGCGCTGACAAACGGGATGTTGAGCTTGACGTGCCGTGAGAACTTGGATGTCACGTCGGCATCGTGCGGCAGGAAGTCGGCATACTGCGTTACCAGGGAGATGTCGTCGAAGGTGAGTCCCTCAAACTTGAAGGCGTCCATGAATTGATCGATATAGCGCTGCATTGGTATAAGACCCTCTTTGATGTTGATACGTCTTACAGAGTAATATACCACGCATGAGCTTGTTTTCCAAATCGCCAAACGTCTTTTTTTGCAAAAATTCGACTTTCGCGCAACCGACGGCTTAAAAGGCGGTGCCGCCAAAACTCCCGCCGGGTTTTTTCGCACCCCGTTTGGCGGCTTTACCGCCGCCCCCCCCGGGTGCTTCCGCAGAGGGTAACACCGTTTCGGGATCGTCAAAAATCAGCTTCACGGCCGGACAAAATCCATCGACGCAACTTTGGGCCGTATCGCCTTAAAACGATGCAACCTGCTTGTAGTCGGCCTGATATGAACGGGTGTCTTCGACGGTGACTTCGCCTTGTGAACACAGCTCTTCAAGCGACTTTTCCAGCGTCATCATGCCGTCTTTGGCACTGGTCTCGATAACCGATTGCAACTGATGCGTCTTGCCCTCGCGCACCAATGCCTGCACCGGCGGCGTTGCCAGCATGACTTCAAAGGCCGCAATACGACCCGGCTGCTTGCGGCGCGGGAGCAGCCGCTGCGACACCACGCCGAGCAGCGAACCGGCCAGCTGCAATCTGATCTGGTTTTGCTGATAGGCCGGAAACGAGTCCACAATGCGGTCGATAGTTTGCGGCGCGCTGTTGGTGTGGATCGTGGCCAGCACCAGATGACCGGTTTCCGCCGCCGTGATCGCCGCCGCGATCGTCTCGACGTCGCGCAGTTCGCCGACCATGATCACGTCGGGGTCTTGCCGCAGCGCGTATTTGAGCGCGGTGGAGAAACTCAGTGTGTCGGAGTGCAGTTCGCGCTGTTCGATGATCGAATTGATGTTGCTGTGGACATATTCGATCGGGTCTTCTATAGTTATGACGTGCGCCGACCGCGAGCGGTTGATTTGATCGATGAGCGACGCGAGCGTGGTGGTCTTGCCGCTTCCGGTCGGCCCGGTGACCAGCACCAGCCCCTGACGCTTATTAAGCACCAGATCGACGATCGGTTGCACCAGATGCAATTCCTTGGGCTGCGGTATCGACGAATTGACCACCCGCGCCACCACGCCGAGCTGGCCGCGCTGGTAGAAGCCGTTGATCCGGAAACGGATCGCCCGGAATTTGCCGTCAAGTTTAAGTGAAACGGAGAGGGCGAAGTCCAGCTCGCGCTTTTCCTCGAGTTCGACCCGCTGGTTGCGGTTGACGACCGAAAACAGCAGCCGCTGAATGTCACCTCCGGTCAACGGCGGCAGATCCAGCGGCCTCAACACGCCGTCAACCCGCAACATCGGAGCCGATCCGGAGCTTAAATGCAAGTCGCTTGCCCCGTTTTTCAACGCCGAACGCAGCAGCATGTGCATATCGATGAGCTGACCGGCGTCGGCCTCCAGCCCCGCCCCGTAGTGGTTGCGGAAAACATCGACGCCGCTTTCCATTCCCTTGACCAGCAGGTCGAACCCCTCCGGGTTGCCGGCGGCGTTGCGGGCGGTTTCCAGCGCGAGTATGCCGTCGCGGTAGAGCCGGAACGCCGCCCGGTTGAATGTGGTCATGCCGCTGTCGCCGCCCTGCTTGAGGGCCTCCTCCAGCGCACCGTAATCGGCTTCGGAAATCAGTTTGCGCACGGTCGGCGTGGCGATCAAAAGCTCGGTAACCGGGCGCATTTTGCCATCGATCGCCGGCACCAGTTGCTGGGCGCAAATGGCTTCAAGAGCCAGCCCGATGTCGATGGCGGCCGTCTCGCGCCGCCGCTCCGGAAATAGATTTATCAGCCGCTCGACCGCCAGCACGGAGTCGGCGGTATGCAGTGTCCCCAGCACCAGATGCCCGGTGAGCGCGGCGGCGACCGCGGTTTCGACGGTTTCGGCGTCGCGCAGTTCCCCAATGACGATCACGTCGGGATTTTCGCGCATGGCACTTCGCAGAGCCTCGTTGAAACTCACCGCGTCGGAGTTTATTTCGCGCTGCGAAACCACGGATTTCTCGTCGGTGTGAATGAATTCGATCGGGTCTTCGATCGTAAGGATGTGTGCGCGCCGCTCCCGATTGATCGCGTTGACCAGCGCGGCCAGCGTGGTCGATTTGCCGCAGCCGGTCGAACCGGTTATCAGCACCAGACCGCGCCGCAGCCGGGCGAGCGCATTAAGCTCCGGCGGCAGATTAAGCTCCGCCAACGCCAGCTTATTGCCGGATCGTATCGGCCGGATTGCCGCCGCACCGCCCGACACCGTGTCGAAGAAGTTGATACGAAAACGCCCCGCCGCCGAGTTGTAAGATATATCGCAGGCGCCGTTTGCGTCGTAATCGCGCCGGGCCGCCGCGCCGGAACGGGATTGGCGAAACGCGGTCAATTCGTCGTCGGTCAATGCGGGCAGCGTGCTGTCGGTCACCACCTCGCCGTTTACCCGAAAGGCCGGAGCTTTGCCGGCGGCGATGAATAAATCGCTTGCGCCGATTTCGACGGCATGCTGTAAAAATGTGTTTATGTTGTCCACAATATTCCTCACATATCTTCGGGTTGTTCGACCCGGTCTATTTCGTCGAGCCGTTGGGCGAGTTTTACCGACAGCACCGCGAAATCCCCGGCCAGATTTACGTTTTGCCTGATTATTCCGGGCGGAGTTTCGAGCGTTTGGGCGGTAAAATTCCAAATGGCGACGATCCCGGCTTTGACCAGGAGGTCGGCGGTTTCCTGCGCTTCGTCGTCGGGCACGCAAAGAATCGCCATGCGGATGCGCAGTCTATGCGCGAGGTGCGCCAACTCCTCCAATCCAAAGACCGGCACATCGTGTATGGTCTTGCCGGGGCGCACCGGGCCGCGATGGTCAAAGGCGGCGACAATGCGCAGGCCGTGCGAGGCCAACCCGGAGTAGCCGAGCAGCGCGCTGCCCAGCTCTCCGACCCCGATGATGAATGCTTCGGAAACATTTTTCCAGCCGAGAAAGCCCTCGATGCGTTCGATCAGCTCCTCGACCCGGTAGCCGACCCCGGGCGAACCGGCGGCCCCGATCGCTTCAAGGTCTTTGCGGGCCGAAATCGAGTCGATCTGAAGTGCGCGCCCCAGAGCGGGACTTGCCACCCGCTCCACTCCGTCGCGCCGCAGCCGCCGCAATTCGCGCAGATAACCGGGCAACCGTTTTAATGTCGGAATGCTGTAACTCTTGAGTTCCGCCATGTCGTGTCCCCGTATTGCGTTGCATTTTGTATAACCGGCGGCATTTACAAAAACGGCGTTCCCGGCAAACGGGAACGCCGTTCAATTCAGACGCGAAGCTCCCGCTATTTGTGATTGAGCGTCAAATAGTAGGTCTCGTTTTCGTCATTGTAGCTTTGGGTAAGCTGCCAATCGGTGGTGAGTGCGCCGTTGTTGTAGAAGCTGAGATTTGCACCCGAAATATCGAGGGCGTCCTCGCCGCGGCTGCCGGTCATGGCAATGAGTGTCCAGCTGGCGGAGGTGTCGTCGGTTGCGAAATTGACCGCAATATCGTCACCGCTGAACTCGTTCCATGAATTTGCCGTCCAGTTCATCAACGGAGTATCGGTGTCGTTGTCCAAACTGAAACTCCAGCTTTCGACCGAATTGCCCAGCATATGAACCGCCCCGGAAACATGACAGCTGTCAAGTTCGATCTTATCGAAATTGGCGATGCCGCCGATGCTGCCGGTGTAATTCGACAGATTCAAGGTGGTGTTGCTGCCGTCCTCGCCGTTGATGTACTTTGATACGGTTGCATTGCCGGTCAGGTTGACCGTCGAGGAGTTGCCGATGGTGACCGCGCCGGTCTGCGAAGTCGCGCCGCCCGCGAAAATCCCGGCACAGGTGGTGTCTCCGCCGATCGTGATGGTCGCGTCATTGACCTTCGATACGACGTTACTGCCGAGCGTGATGCCGCCGCCGTAAATGAAGCCGTAATCACCGCCCTCGACCGAGATCGTGACGCTGTTGACGGTGGAAACACCGTTTTTCTGCCCCCAGCCGCCGCCATAAATGTAGTTGACCGAGCCGGATTTGAAGACCGCGTTGATTTCTCCGACATAGGCGGAGGTGTTGGTGCCGGCCAGCGCACCCAAAACAACGCCGCGCCCGCAGGAGGCGACTTCGTTTTGTATGCCGCCGTCCCAAACCACATCGATTTTGGTAACCGATATATCGGTGTTGGCGCTGTCGCCGTTGACGGCGAATCCGCCGCAGGCGATCATGGAGTAACCGCCGAAAGCACCGCCGGAAACGTTCACCGCGATATTCTCGACTTTCGCTGCCGCCGTACTGCCGTCAACCCGGCAGCCGCCGTACACGTTGCCGGAAACGGTGGCTCCGGTACTGAAATTAAGCGAGATGTTGTTTACATAGCCGGTGTTGCCGCCGAGGTTGTTGAGATATGACCCGCCGTAAACATCGCCGACCGACGCGCCGGAGTTGATGAAAACTTCCACATTGCCGCCCAGACCGCTGCCGTCGTCGACCACTTCGCTCTGGCCGCCGCCATAGACATAGCTGACCTCGGCGTTGTTGACATCGAGCCGGATATTGCCGGAAACCGTGGTGCCGGCACTGCCGCCGCCGCAGACGTTTTTGATGTTGCCGGAGGTGACGCCGACTTTGATGTCGCCGTCGAAATCGGTATCGACCGCGCCGCCGAAGATCACGCTGTCAAGCCGGGTGTTGTCGCGGTTGATGTTGAGGATGACCGAGTCGGCGCTGGTCAGCGCATCGCCTTTGAGCGCATTGTAGTTGCCGCCGGTGTAGTTGCTGGTGATGAGGCCGCCGTAAAGAACCGACCCGTCCAGCGAAGTCTGCCGGCCAAGCTGGCCGTCGGGAGAGGTTATTTCATTGTTGGCCAGCATCGTTTCAATACCGGCTACCCCGACTTGCTTGCCGTCGATCGTGTAGGCAAGGCCTTGAGCGGCGTCGGCGTAGGTCTGATCGAGCGATACGGTGTAACCGTTGAACGTATAGTTGTTGGCGTTGATCTTGCTGTCGGCGAAACTGCTGGTGACGGTCGCCGCGCCGGAGATGTTGAGCGCGGCAAAAGTGCCGTTAAGCTGTGCCGCGCCGGAAATGAAACTTCCGGAATTCAAGTTAATGACAGCCCCGGAAACAACCTTCGCCGTGGCTCCGGTCAGAATCGTGGTCACCCCGTTGAGATCGACGTTGGCATTTTTGGAGAACGCGACGGTGCCTCCCGCAAAAACGGTCATGCCGGAAATCGCGCACCCGGTGTATATGCGGAACTGGCCTCCGGAAACATTGACATTGTTTATTTCACCGCCGGAGACAAGGACGCGATTTCCCGCAGTCGTTATGGTCAGACCGGAAACCACGGCTCCGGATGCAATTTCAAAATATGTTGTCTCGCTGCCGGAACCGACCGCGTTGTAAACCAGCGCGCCGGAATTTATGTATGTCGTACCTGCGCCGGACTGCCCCAGGCCGAAAACCACGCCGCCGGAGATATGGGCGTTGCCGCCGCCGGCAACCACAAGATTATAAGCTTCGCCGCCGTAGACATATATTTCGGCGTTTGCATTTATGTTGGCTCCCGACACGGTGCCGCCGTAAACATTTACCGTGCCGACGCTATCCTGGGAGAGTCCGGTCACGGTGACCGTATTGACGTTGCCGTTGTAAATATTTTGAGTTTGCCCGTACATGGTCGTGTCATTGACGGTACCGCCGGAAACATTCATCACCGCTCCGGTGCCGATTGCCTCAAACGTGGTGCCGGAAACCACACCTCCGGAAACGTTCATGGTGCCGTTGGTGGCGATCTCAACATCCTGTACGGCGCCGCCGTTATTGATCACGATCTTGTTTCCGGATGTGACAGTACCGTCCCAGGGCGATCCAATGGTGCCGCCGCTCCAAGTCGTGTCGGAGTATACCAGCTTGCTGCCGCTATAAATTTCCACCGGAAAAGTTTCTGATACGGGCATTTTCTATCCCCTTTTGTTAAAAATCAACTGATTTAAAAAGAAAATTCATTTAACATAAGTTAGCTCGGGAAAACAATATGTCAAGACTGACCGGATTATTTTTTTGATTGTTTTCCGATGTCGTACAAGCGTATCCCCAGTATCAAGGTGACGATACCGTACAATATCAGGTAAAACGCGAAAAGGAAGTCGATTATGGCGAATCCGGCCAGCGGAAAAGCGAAGATCGCCACTCCGCACAAAAGGCTCAGCAACGCGTTAAACGCGGTGAGCAGGCGAAACGACTTGCGAAACCGGCTTTGTGCCGCCGCGATCGTGAGTTCGACGCCGTGCAGCAGAAACATCGCCCCCAAAAGCCACATCAGCTCCAGCACGCCAAGCAGAGGGTCAAGCAGCATGAACACCCCGGCCGCGATCAGTGCCACGCCGAGCAGACCGTTCCACCAGCGCACCTTGCGGGTCAGCGCCATAAGCACCAGCCGTTCAATGCCGCAAGCCCCCAGCATGATGCCGGTCAGGATGGCCAGCGTCACCAGCGCGACCCGCGGCGCGATCAGAAACACCGCCCCCAGCAGGATCGCCGCCACCGCCTGAATGGTGATGAAAAGCCATGAGTGACCGGCCAGAAGGTTGCTGGCCATGTAGGGAGTTAGTCTGGTCTTCATTTTTTGATCTCGCCTTTCGGATTGGCCGTCGCCGCCTCGACGGCGCGGCGGACGGCGCGAGCCGCCCGTTGGGTGGTATCGTTGTCTTCGAGCTTGACGGCCTCGGCCGCCAACTCCGGCCAAACAGCGGGGGCCGGAGCATGGCCCGACCGCACGTTTTTAAGATATTCGGCGGCGGCTTCGGTCGCCGCCGCGAAATCGCCCAGCCGGAACCGGGCGGCCGCCAGCAGCAGCATACCGGCCTCGGACGGCTGGTTCATCATCAGTGTTTCGGCGCAGGCGGCATAACGCCCTGCCCGGTAGAGGTCAAAAGCCCCCCGTGCCGCGAATTCCGCCGAATCGCGGCGGATGTCAAGCCTCCGCAGGTGAAACCAGGCGGCGGACTCCCAGTCGGCGGCGGCTTCGGCTTCGGCGGCGGCCGAGGCCAGAAACGCCAGCGTTTCCTCCTCCGGCGGCGCGGCGAACTCCCCGTCAAGCTCCGGCTCCGGCGCACCGCCCAGCTTGCGATAGCTTTGATAAGCCTTTTCGGCGGCGGCGCGGTCTTTAAGTTTGTCTTTGGCAAAATATGCGTAGGCCAACTGGGCTTCCTTGCGTTCTCCGGCCTGTTTGAGCAGCGCGTCAAATCCGGACTTGGCCAACTCGATCCGCCCGGCTCCGGCGCACGCAATGGCCAGCTCCAACGAAAATTCGTGATTTTCGCCTTTAAGCCGCACCGGTTCCAGCACCAGATAGGCTTTGCTCCATTCGCCCTGCCGGTTCAAAGCCCGGCCGTGCAGTACGATAAGGTTCAGACTGTCGGCTCCGGCGGCGCGGGCGGCCGCCGCACAATCCTCCGCCGTCTTGTTTTCGCCGTAATCAAGCAGCAGCCGGGCGGCCCCCTCGGCCGGAGCCGCTTCCTGCGGATAAAGCTGCATGGCGTAACGGTAAAACCAGAGCGCGACCGAGGGCCGATGGTTTTTTTCGCACTCGACAGCTGACTTGCACAGTTCTTCCGGGGTGGCGTCTTGAACCGGCGGATTTTCCGGCGCGGCGGCCTCGAGGCGCGGCGGCAACTTGGCAATGCGGGCGGCTTCGGCCTCGCGTTGCGCCATTTCGGCGGCTTGCGCGGCCAGTTTTTCGCGCAGTTTTTCGGATTCTTCCAGCCGCACCACCAGCGAGGCGGCGTCCTCCGCGCGCTTTTCGGCCTTGACCAAAGAGGCGCGGGCGCGTTTCAGCGATTCCCGGAGTATTTCCGTCTCGGTCTTGAATTTTTCCAGCTTGGCCAGCTCCGCCATCTCCTCCCGGAGCTTCTTAACGGTTGCCGCGGCGTTGACCGATGCCTGCTTCTCCTCTTTGAGCGCGGTTGTGAGTTTGGCGATCTCGGTTGCGAGTTTGCTTTCCCGGTCGGCCGCACTCTTGGCGCTGACCAGATCGGCGGAGGTGAAGG
>JAQVVK010000181.1 GCA_028698975.1 Victivallaceae bacterium | reverse complement strand
GGCCGTCGAAATACGAGGCCGTCTGCGTCAACTCCACTGGAAGTTTGATCTGCACCGACTGCCCGTGGTTTTGCATGGCCGTCTTGAAGGCGGCGAAACTATCCTCTTTTTCCTGTGTAATATCCGCCACCCGCTGCATGGCCAGTTTGAAATCGCCGCAACTCAAGGCCATATTCAGGTTGATCTGATAAAGCAAAGACAGCGCGTCCGGCGCGATTTTTTCCTTGCAGCGGGGCAACGCCTCCGCCAGTCGGCGGGTGGCAAAGCTCATGTTTTTCGGGGTGTTGCGGTCATAGCCGATGGTGGAAAAAGTGGTCGCGGCTTGCGGATCGGCCTCCGTCGCCGCCAGACCGCGGTCGAGCACCGTGGCGCACTGCTCCTCCGTGCCGACGCGGAGTGTCAGCTCAAACAAGCTATAGCCCAATGGGAAAAAAACGATTGGTTTTTTGCTCCATATTGCGTAGAGCGACTCAAATTCCCGGTTGACCTGATCGACGGGCGTATTGTTGCGGCTGTGCATATTTGCGACGGCGGTCAAAATGGGCAGCATGGCTTCGGGATCGGCTTCGGCAAATTTTATTCCGCGGTCGAAATCAAAGGGGCGCGAACCGTCGCCGAAACAGAATTCCGCATACCGGAAACCGCCCGATTTGAGCTGTTCGGCGATCCGGCGCGACAAGGCGTCGTCTTCGGCGAGTTCGCAAAGCATCTGCATGGCTCTGGACGCAATGTAAATCGGTGACGAAATATCGTTCGGAGTGATGGCGTTTCCAGCCCGGCGTGCCGTCTGACGGTTTATACCGCGGTAATGTATGGATAGATTGGCGCATGACATATCAAATGGTATCGCATATTTTTTTGCGTCGTCGCTGGTTTTGAGCAGCGAGATCAGGGCCGAGGCGGCCTGCCGCGCGGCTTCGGGCCGATTTCCCTGCGCCTGCTCGGCGATGGCGCGCAGCATGTCGGCGGCGGGGGAGGATTTCGCCTTGGCCAGAAAAGTCAACGCCTCGCGGGGGTGCTCGTGGGACAGCAGCTCGCAGGCCAGCTCCAAAAGTTCGGCTTCGCTCAGGTCGGTTTGGGTAAGTCTGGTCAATATCGCGGCGGCTTCTGCGTTTCTCTCGGCCAACATGTATAAGCCGTAAAGCCGGATAAAATTAATCGCATTTCGGGGTTCGAGCCGGGTCAACTTTTCGTATTCGGCGGTGGCACGGCTCCAAAACGCATGTTTCAGGTCGAACTCCGCCGCCGCCCTCAACAACGGCAGTGAATCCGGATTTTTAGCCAGCGCCTTGCCGTAGGCACTTTCCCTCTTGCCGCCGTCGCGGCTTAAAAGCTCCTGAATCAGCATTGCCTTGAATGATGTAGTGCCGGGATGACGGTCGGCATAGATCGCCGCCATGCGGCGAACGGCGGAGGCGATGATAAAATCATGGCTGTCAAAGGGCACACCGCCACCTGAAAATCCCCGCCGGGCAGGGAAGAAATCCGGCGCGTCGGCATCGGAACACCGGTCATAGGCCTGCTCAAATTTATTATACCACTCGGCGGTGTTTGACGACTCCTGCAGTGCCGCCCGGAAGTCAAATGGCTCTCCCGCCGCCGCGATCGCGGCGGCGGCCAGTAGCATCGCCGTCAAAAATTTCATCGTTTCCCCTTGTGAAACCGCTCTCTATTATCGGGTCGGCGTTCCGAGAAAGAACGCTTCTTTTTTAATACCCCGATCTGTTCGCGCCGTTCGGCCAGGCCGCGATTGACCGTGACCGGCGTGCCGTCGGGAGCCTTGCCGGTGTAATACATGGCCGTACCCATAGTCATCGGCAGCGGTATGAAGTCCTGCACCTGCTGGAGACTCCAGCGGTGCTGGTTGAGAAAGTCATCGACCACCTTCATCTCCTTGGCGGAGCAGCCCGGAAAGTTCGAGATGAAAAGCGGTATGATGTACTGCTCCTTGCCGCAGGTGCGGCTGATCTCCTCAAACAACTCCATGAAGCGGTAAAACTCCTCCGCCGAACTCTTGCGCATGTAGTTGAGCACCTGCTTCGACAAATGCTCCGGAGCCACTTTGAGGTGGCCGGAAACGTGCTTCTCGATGAGTTCTCGCATGAATTCCGGCTGGCGCAGTGCCAGATCGAGCCGTATCCCGGAATTTATGTAAAGGTGTTTCACCGCCGGGTGCTCCGAAATGCGGCGCAGCAGTTTTACGATTTCCAGCCCGGTGCAACTGTAATTGGGGCAGGGCGTCGGAAATAGACAGCTCGAACGGCGGCAGCTCTTGCACTTTTCCTTGTCGTAATGACTGCCGTAGATGTTGCCCGCCGCTCCGCCGACGTCGCTGATCGTGCCTTTGAATGTGGATAGATCACTGATCGCATCGACTTCGCGCATCACCGAATCCTCGGAGCGGCTCATCACCGCCCGACCCTGATGCACCACCAGTCCGCAGAAAGCACAGCCGCCGGGACAGCCGCGCACCACCTGTATGGAGTCCTTGATCGCGTCGTAGGCCGGGATCCGGCTCTTATATTTCGGGTGAGGCAGCCGCGCATACGGCAATTCATGCACCCGGTCAAGCTCGGCCGAAGTCAGAGGCTCCAGCGGCGGCTCCACCACCACCAGCCGGTCACCGTGCTTTTGCAGCAGACCGTGGCCGCAGAGATAGTTCATCTCCCGCTCGATGGTCTTGGTCTCGGTCATCAGCGCGTCGCGGTCGGCCAGCATTTCCTCGTAGGAGGGGAGCCAGACATATTTTTCGCCGGGATCAAACTCTTCGGCCGCCTTCTTGCCCAGCAGCCGGGCGGTGCCCGGGATGTTGTCCAGCGGCAGATCCTGCTCAAACCGCCTGAATACCTCCGGCGTGGGCCGCTCGCCCATGCCGTAAACAAAAATATCCGCCTTGGTGTCGATCAGCATCGAGGGACGAAGTTTGTCCTGCCAGTAATCGTAATGCACCACCCGCCGGAAACTCGCCTCCAGACCGCCCGCCATGACTTTTATGCCGGGAAACGCCTGACGCACCAGTTGGCAATATACCGGAAGCGCGTGCGGCGGCCGCTTGCCCGGTTCGCCATTTTCACTGAAACAATCGTCGCGCCGCAATCTTCGCCCGGCGGTGTAGAGGCAGACCATCGAATCCATATTTCCGCTGGTTACCCCGACGCCGATCCGGGGGCGGCCCATCACCTTGAGCGACTCCGGGTCGCGCCAGTCGGGCTGGGCGATGATGCCGACTTTCCAGCCGCAGTCGGTCAACAGCCGGCCGATGATCGCCACCCCGAAAGAGGGGTGGTCAACATAGCAGTCGCCGGTGACCAGCAAAATATCCAGCTCGTCATAGCCGGCCTTTTTCATCTCCTCGCGACAGGTGGGCAGAAAGCGGGGCTGGTGTGGCGTGTCGCTGCTCATCGTCTCGGCTCCCCAAGGGCCATGATGCCGTCACTTGGTATATCCGGCGGCGGCGTGAACGCCCGATCGCCGAGATTGACAAACGGCACCGGCTGGAGCGACCGCCCTTTGGATGGCGCGACACAGCGGAGCGAGAGCATTTCACGCGGTTGAAGACCGACAAATCCGCCGTTGACGATAAACAGCATCGTATAGGTACGGTAGGGGGAGGTGCGGGCGATCTCGCGTTTGTCCGGCGCGGCGTCAAATTCCGCGTTGTCCATGCGGATCGCCACACAAGGATAACCGACCCCGAGTATTTCCAGCTCATAATCGTAGATCGACAATCCGCGGTCGGGGGCCGCCTTTATCACCAGCACGGCATAACGCTTGTTGCTGAATGTCTCCGGGAAGTCGATCGGGTCGAAATTGGCGATGGCCGG
>JAQVVK010000180.1:2577-3831 GCA_028698975.1 Victivallaceae bacterium | reverse complement strand
GGCTCCCAGCTTTTTCAATCCCCAGAGGTTGCTGCGCGCCACCCGGCTGTGAAGGATGTCGCCGACAATGGTGACTTTCAACCCCTTGAAAGAACCTTTCTTTTCCCGAATGGTGAAAAGATCAAGCAAAGCCTGTGTGGGGTGGGCATGCGCGCCGTCTCCGGCATTGACCACGCCGCACGAGAGATGACGCGAAATAAAATCCTGCGCCCCGGTGGCCGAATGGCGCATGACCACCAGATCGACCTGCAAAGCCTCGATGTTGCGTACCGTATCAAGCAAGGTTTCGCCCTTGGTAAGGCTGCTGGAAGCCGCCTGCATATTGACGATGTCGGCACTGAGCCTTTGTTCGGCCAATTCAAAAGAGACCCGGGTGCGGGTACTCGGCTCCACAAAAAAATTCACCACCGTTTTGCCGCGCAATGCCGGAACCTTTTTAACATTGCGCTGGTTTACCTTTTTGAATTCGGCGGCGGTATCAAGGATGAATTCGATCTCCTCGCCGCTCAGATCATAGAGACTGAGCAAATCTTTTCTCGACCACTCCATTGTCACCTCGAATTTTTGCTCCACTCGACTTCATAAACTCCGGACTCGCCGCCATCCTCGCCAAACGAAACCTCTATCTTGCGCGAAGCGGGAGCATTGACTTCAAAACCGACATAATCAGCCCGGATCGGGTACTCCGGGTCGCCGCGATCGACCAGCACCGCCAGCCGGATCAACTTGGGGCGGCCGTAATCGGTGAGCGCGTCAAGCGCGGCCCGAATGGTGCGCCCGGTCGAAAGCACGTCATCGACCAGCACGATCCGGCAGCCGGTGATGTCAAAGGGCATCATGGTTTCGCGGATGAGCGGCAGACCGCTGCGCTTGCCGAAATCGTCGCGATACATGGTAATGTCCAGATTGCCGCAATAAGGGGCGAACCCGGTTTCGGCATTGATCGCCGATGCAATGCGTTCGGCCAGCGGCACGCCCTGCTTGTAAAGACCGACGAGAGCCAGCTCGTCAAGCGCATTGCGGTTGCTTTCGACAATGGCCGACGCGATGGCGGCGACCGCCTCGCGCATCGGCTCGGCCGAATAAAGAAGTTTTCGCTCCATGCGCCGCTCTCCTATATATTTCTCAACGTCCAAGTGCCAGCCGCACCGCGTCAAGGGTGGGGTCGATCAGGTTCAGTTTCAGCGATTCCTGGTTTTGACTCTATCGGTTCGGCAACAGTTCGTGAAGCATTGGCTGAAGGAGCAAAAGGGG
>JAQVVK010000180.1:0-2567 GCA_028698975.1 Victivallaceae bacterium | reverse complement strand
TTGGCGTAGGTGCCGCGGATGCCGTAATGCTCCATAAGTTCGTCTTTGTGATAACCGATCACCGCGTCGGGGTCCTTAAGGATGTTGCCGGTGAGAATGCCGACCACCGTGGCGTCGGGGTCGATCACGCCGGCGTCAACCAGCTTCTTGGCACCGGCCACCGAACAGCAACTGGCCGGCTCTGCTCCGATACCGGCCAGATCGACGAACGCCTTGGCGTCCATGATCTCCTGCTCGGTAACCGACTCGACCACTCCGTTGCAAGCCTTGAGTCCGCGCAAGGATTTTTCCCACGAAACCGGGTTGCCGATCTTGATGGCGGTGGCAATCGTTTCCGGGTTCTTGACCGGGGCAAAAGCGGAATTGTTTTTCCACATCTTGACCAGCGGGGCGGAGCCTTCGGCCTGAGTGACGGCAATGCGCGGCAGTTTGTTGATGATGCCAAGCTCGTACAGTTCCAGCATGCCCTTGGACAGCGCAGTATTGTTGCCGAGGTTGCCTCCGGGGATCACAAACCAGTCGGGGACCTGCCAGTCGAGTTGCTGAAGCACCTCGAAACCGATCGCTTTCTGCCCCTCGATACGAAATGGATTTATGGAGTTGAGCAGATAAATATTGAGTTCGTGGCAGACTTGCTGCACCAAAGTCATGGCGTCGTCGAAATTGCCGCGTATTTGCAGGGTTTTGCCGCCGAACGCCAAAGCCTGAGCGAGTTTGCCGTAGGCGATCTTGCCTTCCGGGATGAAGATCACCGAGTCCATGCCGGCCACCGACGCATAGCTTGCCATTGATGCGCTGGTGTTGCCGGTGCTGGCGCAGGCGACCTGCTTGGCGCCGTAGAAGCGGGCGGCGGTGGAGCCGCAGGTCATACCGCGATCCTTGAAGCTGCCGGTCGGATTCTCGCCCTCGTGTTTGAGCATAAAGTGGTGCAAACCGGCATATTTTCCGGCTTTGCCGGCGTCATAAAGCCGGGTGTTGCCCTCTTGCCGGGTGACCACGGCGGAGTCGTCAACATCAAATATAAGCTCTTTGTAACGCCAAACGCCGGAGGAGACAACTCCGCGCTTGGCACCCCAGCGGCTCTCCCACAAGGCCTTTAGCTCGCCTCCGTCGATTGATTTAAGGTCGCGCACCAGATCAAGGGTACCGCCGCAGTCGCAGGTGTAACGGATTTTGGACAGGTCATAGGTTTTGCCGCAGTGAACGCAGCGCAGACCAACTTCGATTTTTTTCATTTTTCTCCAGCTTTCCGGTTAATCGAATCTGCATTTTTCATAATTTACACGCAATAGAGAAGCTTTTAAACTCTTTTTTCGTGAAAATAACGTCTTTTTGCGTTTTTTACAGATGATAAATAAAAAAAGTGCGTTATATTATCGGCGTGACTTATAACAGCCGATAGAAACGGCATGATTTCGGAGACGATTTGTTCAAATGCAGAAAGTGATGTTGAGCGGCAAGATACACACCGCGCGGCTGACGGCCTGCGAGCTGAATTACGAGGGCAGCCTCGAAATCGACCCGCTGTTGCTGGCCGAGGCGGGGATACTGCCTTACGAGAAGATACTGGTGGTCAATCGCACCAACGGTTCGCGTCTGGAAACCTACGCCATTCCCGGCAAACCCGGCGGCAAACGTTTTTGTCTGAACGGCCCGGCGGCTCATCTGGGCAGTGTGGGCGATATAATCACTGTCATGGCTTTTTCGATCTGTACGGAGGAGGAGGCGCGGGTCGCCTCTCCGACCGTGATCGTGCTCAATGAAAACAATGATATTGTGTTGCGAAAAGGGCGCATAAAGTAGATGAAGCGAGTCAACGCAGGCCAGGTACTGCTTGAATACGCCATCATGTTGGTTTTGGCGTTGTTGCTGGTGTTTGCGGTGATCGCATTGTTTGGGGCGGTATCGACAAATGGAGGCCGCTTGATTGACGTTGCCGGATTCAATGTGCCGTAAAATTCCCTGGCGGGATTGAATAAAAACAGGAGAAAGAGATCATGGTCAGTCGAAGAAACCGTTTTCAAAAAGAGCGCGGGCAGGCCTTCCTTGAGTATGTGATTCTCATTGTGGTGGTCGCATTGGCGGCATTGTTTGTGCTTGTGAGTTTCAGTGACCGGCTTCGTGACATGATAACCGGCGTCACGGTATCTTTGGGTGGCGAACAGGCGGCATCCGCCGACAAAAGCAGTATTGATATTGTAAAAGAGCTGGACAAGACTGGCGTCAACGAGTAGTCGTGCGTCGGGGCTGCCGCGTCCAAGGTCTTGGCAAATGCTCTGCACAGCAGCCGCGCAAGCGGCGTTAGGTCAAGGGCATTGCCCTTGCGAGGTGTAGCAGAGGGCGAGCAGCCCGTAAACCCCAAACATCCTTACTCGAAGTGACGAGTACGGCGGTAGCCGCACGGAGGAACGGAGAGCGGGGGCTTCCCCAAAAGTACCCAAAGCCCGCGTAAGCGGGACCCGAGGCTCAAACGCCGAGGGTGGCAACTTTGGGGCTTTCAAACACAAAACATCATTACTCGAAGTGACGAGTACGGCGGTAGCCGCACGGAGGAACGGAGAGCGGGG
>JAQVVK010000179.1 GCA_028698975.1 Victivallaceae bacterium | reverse complement strand
ATACGCTGTGGAACACCCCCGACATCCGCCGCAACTACCAGTTTTGCGGATTCACCTATTCGAGCGGCAACCCGGTGCTGCTTTCGGCCAAAATGCTGCGCGACGATCTTGCCGAAGCGCGCAGACTGCTGGTTGCCGGAGGCCGTTCGACCAAGATGTTCGACCGCATGGTGCTGGTCGGGCACTCGATGGGCGGTCTGGTCAGCAAGACGATGATTATGGACAGCGGCAACCAGCTTATCGATGGTGTGTTTGGAAAAAAGGCGCTTGATGCGCTCAATACGCTCACCCCGGAACAGCGTGATTTTATACGCGGCATGTTTGTTTTTGAGTCGCAGCCGTCGGTCAAGCGGATGGTGTTTATCGCGGTGCCGCATCGCGGCTCCGACATGGCGCGGCGGCCGATTGCCCGGCTGGGGGCGATGTTGACCACATTCCCCTCCTCGGTGGTGCAAAACGGCGAAGGCATAATCGGCCATCTTATGGAGCGCGGTATATTGATGCCCGACGATACCAGCCGCATGACCGGCATTGACAACCTTGACCCCGGCAACCGGGCGATGCACACGCTTTCTGAAATGAAGTTCAAGGCGGGGGTGCCCTATCACTCGATCATCGGCAACCGTCTGCGTGGCGACACTCCGGGCGGTTCAGACGGGGTGGTGCCGTATTCGAGCAGTCACCTTGACGGGGCCGAGAGCGAGCTTGTGGTCAAATCGGGGCACAGCGTGCAGCAAAATGCGTTGGCGATACAGGAAATGCGCCGCATATTGCTGCTTCACCTCAAACAATACCCGGATATGTCGGTGACGGGCGAACGTCGCCAGCAGGAAGTGCGTCGCTCGATGATGAAGTCGCTGGAATTGACGCCGACCAAAAAATGAACAATGCTGTCGAAAAATCCGGCGACCGCCGTTTTTCCACCGCGATCGCGCTTTTTCGGATCGTTGCGGTGACGGCGGTGGTGGCTTTGCATTTTGCGATGAACTCCGCCAAATGGTGCAGCGATGCGGCCGGGCTGGCTTTTTTCAACTCCGTACTCAAGGGCATGTGTTTCTGGGCAGTGCCGGTCTTTGTCATCATGAGCGGATACTGCCTGTTGGGGCGTGATTTCAATATCGGCGAATTCTATCTGAAACGCTGCCGCCGGGTGTTGGTGCCGACACTGGTTTGGAGTGCATTTTATTTTTTGCTGCGTTCCTTTACCCGCAGCGGACTGAGTTTGGGCGTGGCGGTGTCGGACATCCTCACCGGTTACCCGTATTATCACCTTTGGTTCATGTATATGCTGATCGGTCTCTATCTCGCCGCACCGCTTTGCCGCTGGTTTCTGAGAAGCCAGGGGCGATACATCTGGTGGTGGCTGGCCGTGTTTTGGCTTGTCGTCGGGTGTGCCGGCCCCGCGCTGTGGGAAATGCCGGTCATGAAACTTCTCGGCCTTAAGAGCATACCGTATCTCGGATTGTTTGTGGCAGGCGGCGCGTTGAAGGAGCTGGGAACCCGTCGCCCGCTTTGGGTGGCCGGTTCGCTATTGGGCGCGGTGTATTTATTGGTGGCCGGGCCGGTTATGAGCTGGTTGTCTCGTGAATACGGGGTTGACGGGGTGCCGTATTTTTACTATACCGGATTGTTTACTTCGGCTGGATCGCTCGCGGTGTTTGCCGGCGGAATGCACTGGCTGGAATTTTCGCGCTGCCCGGAGGTATGGAAAAAGCGTTTGAATCTCGTTTCCGGGCTTGCATTCGGCGTTTATCTGGTGCATCCGGTTATGTTGCTGGCCGCCGAGAAGCTGATGACCCGGTTTGCCGCAGGAGGACTCGTTTACGCCGGGCTTTTGGCGGCGGTTGTCGCCGCGTCATGGGGCTTTGCGCTGGCGGCGAGCCGCATTCCGTTTTTGGGGCGTTGGCTGGTTTAGTCAAAAAAAAACGAGGATCGATGAACGACCCTCGTCGATGTGGTTAACCGTTATCAGAGCGTGCGCTCGGCCGCTGTCACCGTGTTGCTCATAAGTATGGCAATGGTCATCGGCCCGACGCCGCCCGGTACCGGAGTTATCGCCCCGGCCACCTCGACGGCCTCGTCGAAATCCACATCGCCGACCAGCTTGCTTTTGCCGGTAACCGGATCGGGTTTCCCCCGGTTTATACCTACGTCAATCACCGTCGCGCCCGGCTTTATCATGTCGCCGCGCACAAATTTCGGTTTGCCGATCGCCGCGATCAAGATGTCGGCGTCGCGGGTGTAGCGGGCAATATCCGGCGTGCCGGAGTGCACCACCGTCACGGTCGCGTTGGCCCCGGCCGCCTTTTGCATCAGCAGCGCGGCCAATGGTTTGCCGACGATGTTGGAGCGGCCGATGATTACCGCGTGCTTGCCGGAGGGGTCGATGCCGGAGCGTTCCAGCAGCACCAGCACCCCGTAGGGGGTGCAGGGGCGGAAACCGTCGGTCTTGCCGATGAGCAGTTTGCCCACGTTGCGCTCGTGGAAGCAATCGACGTCCTTGTCGGGAGAAATCGCCGCGATCACCTTGCCCTCATCGATTTGAGGAGGCGGCGGCGATTGCACGAGTATGCCGTGAATAGCCGGATCGGCATTGAGCTTTTCTATAAGCTCCAGCAGCTCCGGCATGGTGGTCGAAGCTGGCATCACCACGCGTTCCGAGTGAATGCCCAGCTCCGCGCATTTTTTTACCTTGGCGTTGACATAGACCTGAGAGGCCGGGTTGTCACCGACCAGCACGACCGCCAGACCCGGAGTGACGCCGCGTCCGGCGAGTTTTTGCACCCGCAGCGCGGTTTCGCTGTTGACTTGCTGTGCGATCGCTTTGCCGTCGATGATCCTTGCCGTCATTTGTCGCGTCTCCGTCAGATGTTTTCCGCGATGAAGTCACCGACCTGGCTGGTAGAGTAACCCATCTTGCCGGCGGCCATCGATTTGAGTTTGTGTTCGGTGGCGCAGGCGATCGCTTTGTCGATCGCTTTGGCCGCTTCCTTTTCGCCGAGGAAGTCCAGCATCATCGCGGCGGCGCCAATGGCGGCCAGCGGGTTGATGACGCCGAGACCGGTGTATTTCGGGGCGGAGCCGCCGATCGGCTCAAACATGCTTACCCCCTCCGGATTGAGGTTGGCTCCCGATGAAACACCCATGCCGCCGGCGGTCATGGCCGCCAAGTCGGTGATGATGTCGCCCATCAGGTTTTCGGTGACCACAACGTCGAACCACTCCGGATTCTTGACCATCCACATGGTGGTGGCGTCAACGTGGCAGTAGGCGGTTTTGACCGTAGGATATTTGGCGGCCATCGCCTTGAATGCGCGTTCCCACAAGCCGCAGACATAGGTAAGCACGTTGGTCTTGCCGACCAGAGTCAACTGGGCGGTGAAACCGGCCTGCTTGTCGGCGTCGGAAAGACCGCGCCACGGTGAAGCGGCGTTGTGACGCTTGAGCGCGAGCTCAAAGGCGTACTTCAAACAGCGGTCGACTTGCGCCCGGGTGTAAACCCAGTTTTGGCAGGCGACTTCCTGCGGAGTATCGACCGCGACGTTGCCGCCCATGCCGGTGTAGCAGCCGCCGGTGTTTTCACGCACGACCACATAATCGATGTCTTCCGGCTTCTTGTTGGCCAGCGGAGTTTCCACCCCAGGGTAAAGTTTCACCGGGCGGAGGTTGATGTACTGGTCGAGGTCAAAACGAAGCTTGAGCAGGATTCCCTTTTCAAGGATGCCGGGGGCGACTTTCGGGCTGCCGATGGCACCCAACAGCACCGCGTCGTGCTTCTTGAGCTGCTCTTTGGCGTCGGCCGGCAGGGTTTCACCGGTGGCGATGTAGTGGTCGCCGCCCCAGTTGTAGTATTCTTTTTCGC
>JAQVVK010000032.1 GCA_028698975.1 Victivallaceae bacterium | reverse complement strand
GGCGCAGGAGTTCCAGATGGTCGGAGCAGCCACCTCGACGTGGAACTTCGATCTTGGCAACAACAGCGGCGCGTTGATGACGTGGAAAGGCAATTCGACCAACAGTTTTGCCGGCGACACCATTGCGTTGACGTTTGATGAGACCGACACCGCCAAGAGCTGGACGCTCGTTTCGGTCAATGGCAGCCGCGGCGAGGACATCCTTGACCTCACCAACGCCAACATCACCTACAACGGCAGTGCCACCAGTGATTGGACGCTCACGCGTCAGGGCGAAGGCGAGAGCTGGTCGCTCGTGCTGGCCAAGGCATAATCAAGCCCCCTCAGCCAACGGGGTGCGGTCGAGCAATCGACCGCACCCCGTTTTTTATTTCAACGAACAGTTGTAACGGTCGATCCAGCAGGTTAGCCGGTTATGCATTACCGACTATCTATTTTCGACTTTTATATCGTACTTGATGTCTTTTCTCCTTGAAAATTCCCTTTTGTCATATATATTATCTCGATTACACAGGAGCCAAAGATGACGCAACGTTCCCTTCAAAGTCTGGAGAGAGCAGTATTTTCCGGTGCGCAACACCGGAATACCAAGCTGTTTGCGTTTCTTTTGACATCTCTGTGCTTCCTGTTATTTACCGCCGCGATCGGGTTGAACCGTTTCGGCGATGACCGCCAAGCCGGTATGTCACAGCTTTCGTGCGACAGCCACTCCATGCAGAGTGTCAACGACTTCGGCTCCGATCAATCCGCCATGTGCGCCAACCAGACGCCGCTGCTTTTGCAGATCACCGGCGCAACCAGATCCCAAAGACTCGCCGGCATAAACCACCGGCTTAACAACGATGCGATCCCTGCCGTATCCCAAAATTCCGACGCGCTGTGCCTGTGCCGCACCGCCCGGGCCGTGCATCTTTCGCAGCACCTGCTGCTTCAGACCTTTCTAAAATCCTCGCTCGCGGTAAGAGCCGGGCCTTCCATCTGCTGAAACATTATCCTTAATGTTTGCCCATGAGGGGGTATTGTACCCTTTTATCGGGCCCTGAAGTTCGATCCGCCCTTCAAAACTGGCGTTTGCTCAGAAAAACGCACCGACGGATGAACTGTATCCTTTTCAGCAAAAACGAACCGGAATTTCAAAAAAAATGAGCACGCAACTGTTGTGGGATGGTCTGAAAGCCATGGTCCTCGGCATGGGGATCGTATATATTTTCCTGATTATTATGATCTGGATAATGAAACTGACATCAAAATTTCTGGCTCCTTACGCCGGATTTCTCGAACCGAAAAAAAATACTTCCAAGCCGGTGCGTACTCCCGCGCCTAAAAACGTCAGCGATGCCGATCTTGCCAATGCCGCCGTCGCCGCCGTCCGCATGTACCGCTCCGGAAATTACGACAGCCGGCCGGTCTCTCTCGCCGTGCCGCTCAACGGCGAACAACTCCAGGTGAGCGTCATGCCAGGCAACGCCCCGGCCCAATCCGCCCCGGCCCCAACGCACGCCGCCACCACCACCGCCGCCGACGGCGCGACCCGGGAGATCAAGTCTCCGCTTCCCGGCACCATTGTCAAAATCGAGACCGCCGTTGGCAGCACCGTCGCGGCAGGCGAAGTTATCGCCGTCATCGAAGCGATGAAAATGGAAACCGAAATCCGCGCCGAAGTCGCGGGAACTATTATCGAAATTACCGCCGCGGCAAAAGATATTGTCGCCGCCGGAGATACCATTCTTGTGCTGAAGGAAAACAAATAATGAAACTGTCAAGGATAATTTCAACCGTTCTGATCCTCTTTATCGGTTATTCTCTCCTCGCCGGGATCTCCGCTACCAAGGTGCCCCTGCCGGAACAGCCGCCGATGCCCGCGACCTTGAACGCTCTCCGTATGCAATTCGGCCAGGAAAATATCGAGGAAGTCCCATTTTTCTCCGCGCCCGATGAAATGTTTGCCTGCTATCAGGTACGCGGTCTAAAACGCGGCGACCGCGGATTTGGCACCGTCTATCTGGCCTATGTCTGGACGAAGCCGATGACCATATATTCGCTCAGCTTCTCCCCCGGATATCAGCTCAGCGAGGGAAATGAACTTATGGCGATGAAGCCAGACGGCCGCACCAAAGGCAAACTTCTGCTCGCCCAGCCCATGGTATGCACCCAAATGCGCAACGGCCTCGCCCCGGCGGCTACCGTGACCCCCGGCGAAATAGTCGCCGCGTTTTCTCCCGCCGCATTTTATCACAATTCTCTGGCGGAGGGCGGCACCGAGAAATCGCTCCCGTCATGGGGCAGCGCACTCGCCGGTTTGTGGAAAAGCACCGGTATCTTCGACATGTATTCCCAGACCGTGGCCAATTTCCCGCAAACTTGGATGCTCGGCATCGGCCATATCATCATGGTCATTGTCGCATTGACCCTGATCTACCTTGCAATTGTCAAGGATTTTGAACCGCTACTGCTGCTGCCCATCGGGTTCGGCGCCTTGCTTGCCAATATCCCGCTGGCCGGGATCAGCGGCCCCGGCGGACTTCAATATCAGATATATCAGGTGGGTATTGAATCCGGAGTGTTCCCGCTTCTTATCTTCATGGGCGTCGGCGCGATGACCGATTTCGGCCCGCTGATCGCCAACCCCAAGACCGCCCTGCTGGGCGGCGCGGCCCAGATCGGTATTTTTGGCGCACTGCTCGGCGCGCTGATGCTCAACGTGATACCCGGTATAAATTTCGGCATGAAAGACGCGGCCTCCATCGGCATCATCGGCGGCGCGGACGGCCCGACCTCGATCTTCCTCTGCACCCGGCTCTCCCCTTCCCTGCTTGGCGCAGTCGCGGTCGCCGCATACAGTTATATGGCTCTGGTGCCGATCATCCAGCCGCCGATCATGCGGCTCTGCACCAATGAAGCCGAACGCAAGATACGCATGAAACAGCTTCGCCCGGTGTCGAAGATCGAAAAAATCGTCTTCCCGCTCATCATCACACTGCTCTGCCTCTGCCTGCTGCCGGATGCCGCTCCCCTGATCGGTATGCTGATGTTTGGCAACCTGATGCGCGAGTGCGGCGTGGTCGAACGGCTCAATCAGACCGCTCAGAATGCGCTGATCAACATTGTCACGATCTTTCTTGGCATTGCGGTCGGTTCAAAACTGGCGGCGGATCAGTTTCTCAGCGCACAGACGCTCGGCATTCTTTTCCTCGGCTGTCTGGCGTTTTGCCTGGCCACCGCGGGCGGCGTGTTGTTCGCCAAGGTGATGAACCTTTTCAGCAGCGAAAAGATCAACCCGCTGATCGGCTCGGCCGGTGTGTCGGCCGTACCGATGGCGGCGCGTGTTTCAAACAAGCTCGGCCTCGAATACGACAGCCAAAACTATCTGCTGATGCACGCCATGGGACCAAACGTTTCCGGCGTGATCGGTTCGGCCGTCGCCGCGGGGGTGCTCCTCAAACTCTGCGAGAGCTTGTAATCTTTAGCATGGAGTAGTTAAACAAAATGAATGACGAAATGGCCATCGCGATGCGGATCGCCATCTTGGCGATCCAGCTTGGTATCATTCTTTTCGCCGCCCGTATTTTCGGCAATCTGGCGAGAAAGATACATGTGCCGTCCGTTCTCGGCGAACTTGTCGCCGGCATCGTGATCGGGCCGTATGTACTCGGCGCGTTCGGACTGCCGCTGCACGGTTTTGAACATGGTCTGTTCCCGCTGCCGGCGGCGGGCGGGCCGCCGGTGTCGCCGCTGCTTTACGCGCTGGCGACACTCGGTTCGATCGTGCTGCTGTTTATGTCCGGGCTGGAAACCGATCTGCGGATGTTTTTCCGCTATTCACTGGTCGGCACGATAGTCGGGCTTGGCGGTGTGATATTCTCATTCATTTTCGGCGGCGCGCTCGGCATGCTGATGTTCAAAACCGGATTCATGGATCCCCGCTGTCTGTTTCTGGGCATTCTCTGCACCGCGACTTCGGTCGGCATCACCGCGAGAATCCTCTCGGAAAAGAAAAGCATCGATTCACCGGAGGGCACAACCATCCTGGCCGCCGCCGTGATCGACGACGTTCTCGGCATCATCTGCCTTGCCATCGTCATGGGCATCGTCGGCGCGGCCAGCCTCGGCGGCACGGTCGCATGGGGTGGTATCGGCCTTATCGCGGTTAAAAGCGTGGGCATCTGGCTCGGCATTACCGCGCTCGGACTGTTTTTCGCCCACCGGATCGCCGGTTGGCTTAAACTATTCCAGCCCTCCGCCACCTTTTCTGTTTTGGCTCTGGGGCTGGCTCTGCTGCTGGCCGGATTTTTCGAGGAGGCCGGCCTCGCCATGATCGTCGGGGCGTATGTGACCGGGCTGTGTCTATCCAAGACCGACATATCATTTTCCATACAGCGTCAACTTACCGGGATTTACAACTTTCTGGTGCCGGTGTTCTTTGTCGTGATGGGCATGTTGGTCGACGTGCGCGTCTTCGGTGACGCGTTTGTACTCAAATACGGCATCATTTATGCTGCGCTGGCAATACTGGCCAAAGTCATCGGCTGCGCGCTGCCGGCGTGGTTTATGAACTTCAACACGCTCGGAGCGTTGCGTATCGGGGCCGGTATGATCCCGCGCGGAGAAGTCGCGCTGATTATTGCCGGGATCGGTTCGACGACCATGGTTGCCGTCAACGGGGTAAAGGCACCGATAATCGATTCGAGTCTTTTCGGCATTGCCATCATCATGACGCTGCTTACGACGGTGGCCGCTCCGCCGCTCCTGGCCGCAGTGCTCGGTATTCGCGGGCGCGGCGTCCGCCACGAAGTCAAGGAGCTGGAAACGGTGCACACGCTTTATCACATCCACTCCGAAGTGATAAGAGAGTTTGTGCTTCGGATAATGCAAGCCAACTTTCGTCACGAGGGTTTCCGCCACTCTGAACTTGACCGTGAGGGCGGCATCACCCACTTTCGCCGGGCCGGGACAACTTTCACGTTTCACCACACCGGCGAAACTTTTGATTTTGAGTCAACCGTTGACGAGGCGCCGCTTATCAAAACGGTGATGTATGAAACGTTTGTGGAAATCCGCCGCGCCATGACGGAACTCAAGGATTTTGCGGCTCCCCGCGGTCTTGAAAGCACGCTTGACGGCTTCGGCAACTCCGGCGTGTCGAAGAAACGCAAAACCACCGTCCCGGTCGAAAAGATCATTCCGCCCGATTGTGTGGTCACCCAACTGCACGCCGCCGATCCGCAGGAGGCTATCCGGGAGCTGGTAGGCCGCCTGAACGCCGCCGGCATGCTCTGCGACGCTCAAAAATGCGAAGCCGACGCGCTGGCGCGCGAAGCGGTCATGTCAACTTGCATACCCGGCGGTATCGCTTTGCCGCATGCCCGCACCGACGGCGTGAATCGTCTGGTGGCGGCCGTCGGGGTTTCGCACAACGGCTGCCCGTCAACCGGCGAACAGCATGGCTTGACACATATTTTTGTCTTGAGTCTTTGCCCGAAATCGGCGCAGCAGCCGTATCTGGAATTTGTCGCCCATGTCGCCGGAGCACTCTCCAAGCCCGAAAAAGTCAAAGCGGTGCTTGACAGTCAAGACCCGGCGGCAATCCGTCATTTGTTTATAGAGGGATGAAACTTTTATCATGACCGCAAGCCCGGGGAAACGTAAACCATGAGCCAAATTCTGTTAAATGTGTTATACGCGGCCGGCGGTATCGCCGGTCTGTATTTCGGAGCCGAACTTCTGGTAAAGGGCGGGGCCGCCGCCGCCCGCAAAGCCGGGATTTCTTCGCTGGTGATCGGCCTCACGCTGGTGGCGTTTTCCACCAGCGCGCCGGAGCTGGTTGTAAGCGTCGATGCGGCGCTGTCCGGCAATGCCGATATTTCACTGGGCAACATAGTCGGATCGAACATCTGCAATATCGCGCTGATTCTGGGGTTGTGCGCCTGCATCACCCCGCTCCATGTAAAAGTCCAGCTGCTGCGTTTCGACGTGCCGATCATGATCGCCGCCGCGCTAATGCTGACCGCATTTTACTTTAGCAACCACGGACTTACGCGCCTTCAGGGGGCAATACTGCTGGCCTGCATCATCGCGTACACGGTTTGGAGCATCAGAGCGTCGCGCCGGGCAAACTCCGCATGTCCGGAGGAGAAACCCAAGCACGACATAACGCTGACCAAGGCACTGGCCTTGATCGTTTTCGGACTTGCCGCTCTGATAATTGGAGCCAAGGGATTTCTGTTGAGTTCGGTCTATTTCGCCCGGCTGTTTAACGTCTCCGACGCGGTGATCGGTCTTACCGTGGTCGCGGTTGGCACTTCGCTGCCGGAACTGGCCACCTCGGTGGTCGCCGCCATCAAGGGAGAAAACGACATCGCCGTTGGCAATGTACTGGGTTCTAACATCTTCAACATCTTCGGCATACTCGGATTAGCTCCGCTGGTCAAGCCGCTCTCCGGGGCGACACTTAATCCGATAGATATGGGCATGATGGTGTTTTGCTCGGTCGCCCTCTTGCCGATCATGCGCAGCGGCTGGAAAATATCACGGCTTGAAGGAGCTTTCTTTTTGCTGGTCTACTGCGGCTACACCGCATATCTGGTGATCCAGCATGGATAAAACAACCATCATGAATAAAAATACAAATCGGGAGGTCGGCTCATGACTGCCATGCTTTTAACGGTTTTCGGCGGACTCGCGATTTTTATTTTCGGCATGAAAACGATGAGCGACGGCCTCCAGCGGGTCGCCGGCGAAAGAATGCGCGGCATATTGCGGCTTTTTTCCGCCAACCGGCTGGTGGCGATCCTCTCCGGCACGGCGGTAACGGCGGTGATCCAGTCCTCCAGCGCAAGCACGGTCATGGTGATCGGCTTTGTGAATGCCGGGCTGCTGAATCTGCTTCAGGCCACCGGAATTATCTTCGGAGCGAACATCGGCACGACCGTAACCGCCCAGCTGGTCGCGTTTGATGTGTCGTGGATCGTCATGCCGGCCATCATCATTGGCTTGCTGGCCTCGTTTGCGCCGCGCCCCTCGATTTCCGGCTGGGGCGAAACGATTATCGGTCTGGGGTTCCTCTTTCTCGGAATGGAATTCATGAGCGATGAACTCAAACAACTGGCCGGGCATCCCGAATTCATGAGGGCGTTTCAGCTTTTTGACTGTTCGCCGGTCAACGGATCGCTTCCAGTCGGCGCGCTGTTCGGGGCGATCGGGGTGGGTTTGGTCGCCACACTGATAATCCAGAGCAGTTCGGCGTGTTCCGGCGTCGTCATCGCGCTCGGCGCAAGCGGACTTATTGACATTTACACTGCCGTGGCTCTGGTGCTCGGCTCCAACATCGGTACGACCGTAACCGCCCAGCTGGCCGCGATACCGGCCAACCGGGTGGCCAAACAGGCGGCGCTGGCGCATACATTGTTTAATTTCATCGGAGTGACGTTGATCTGTCTATCGTTTTGGCTGTTGCCGTCATGGGGAGACTGTCCGGCGTTTTTCCACCTGGTTGATTGTATCTCCGGCTCGGGCGACCTGCCCCGGCGGATTGCAAACGCGCACACGCTCTTTAACGTGGCCACCACGCTTGTGCTGACGCCATTCATACCGCTGCTGGCAAGAACCTGCGAGACCCTGATCCCGGCCGGACGCGGCAAGGTGCGGTTTGTCAAACTCGAACCGCACTTGCTCGACACGCCGGAGATCGCGTTGTTTCAGTCGGTTTCGGCACTTCGAAAGATGTTGAAAAAAGCGTGGCGCATGGTTGACTGCGCGCTCGTTTCATGCGCCGGAGACGCGCCCAAAAAACAGCGTCGGCTCAAACAGCTTGCGGCGCAGGAAGAACAAGTTGACGCCTTTCAGCACGACATAACCTCGTACTTGTCGCAGCTTATGTGCCGGCCGCTGACGCCGGCACAGGCCGCAAAAATCCCGAAACTCATCCACTGTACCAACGACGCCGAACGCATCGGGGATCACACGGCGAACATCTGTAAACTTGCGGCCGGAGTGGCGGCGACGGAGGCCGGCCTCTCGGAGAGCGCGACCGCCGAATTTCGGGAGCTGCATTCGCAACTCGGCGAACAGGCCGCGGTGACGCTGGAAATTTTGGAAACCGGCTCCTCCCCGGAACTTGGCCAACGCGCCGTTGAACTCGAAAACAGCATCCGCCGTCACTGTGACGAATGTGAAAAAAACAGCATGAAGCGGCATGGTGCCAAGACCTGCACGCCGCAAACCGGATTGCTTTTTATCGAACTGATTTCGGAGATAGGAATAATTTCGCGGCATCTCGCCAATATCGCCGAAAGAGCCGGCGACTGCCGCGGCGAAACCGGGAGGGCTGAGGAAAATGCTTGACAGACGATGGTTTTTGAACCGGTGGCGCAGGCTGTACTGCCGGATCGTCCGGGAAAAGGCTTCGCCGGAATACATCGCAAGAGGCTGGGCGATCGGAATGTTTTTCGGCTGCGTCATTCCCTTCGGCTTTCAGTTGGCCTGTTCGATCCCCTGCGCGTTTCTGCTGCGCGGCAGCAAGATCGGAGCAACGCTGGGAACGCTGCTGACCAATCATTTCACCATTTTTTTCATCTATCCGGTGCAATGCCTGGCCGGCAACCGGATACTGGGCGGCGACCTCACATATCAGGCGGCCAAAAACGCCATGGGTTCGATACTGCGCGAACAAAGCTACGAAGCGTTGATGAAGCTCGGAGGAGAACTCGCCGCCGCCTTTTTTATCGGCGGTCTGCTGCTGGCCGCTTTCACCACACCGCTCACCTACTGGGGAGTCCGCCAGCTGGTGGTGCGTTATCGCCTGATGCGCGAACGTCGCGCCCTGAAACACGCCCCCGACACAACCAAAAACACTTAACCTCAACGGAGTACAATCAATATGAATGAGATCATTGCCGGGAACATCGCCGAATTTGCCCAATATGCTCAGGTGTGGGGGCTGATATTCATCTTTATTTTCATGACGGTGGAGAGTTCGTTTATCCCGTTTCCAAGCGAAGTTGTGATGATACCGGCCGGATTTCTCGCCGTGCGCGGCGAACTTACCACCGGATACGTCTGGGTTGACGCCGCGCTGGCGATCATCGCCGGCACCTGCGGATCGATGGCCGGGGCGTACATCAACTATTACCTTGCGCTGTATCTGGGGCGCACCGCGCTGCACCGTTACGGCAAATATTTTTTCCTGAACGAGCCGACGCTCGATCGCGCCGAGGAGGTGTTTCGAGAATACGGTTCGGCGGCGACCTTTGTCTGCCGTCTGCTTCCGGCGATCCGCCAGCTGATCTCGATACCGGCCGGATTGGCTAAAATGAACTTCGTCAAGTTCACGCTTTTTACCGCGCTCGGCGCCGGGATCTGGGTGACGATACTCACATGGGTAGGCATCTGGCTTGGCAAACTCTCAGGCGGAGCCGATTATGTCGAATTGGTAAGACGCGGTTCGGCGGCCATCTCGGCCAATTACGGCTGGATCTTCGCCGGATGTGCTGTGTTTGTCGCAATTTATATATTCATACATAAAACCATTATGAAAAGCTCCGGAGCAAGAGACGCGGCATACGTCAAACCGCTCGAATAATTTAACTTTTAACCATAACATTTTATAGAGGTGACCGATGGGGTGGATTGACTGGCTGATTGTGATAATACCGATGACATTTGTCATAGGTGTCGGCATTTATTCAAAGAAATATGCGCGGGGAGTCGCCGACTTCCTGGTCGCCGGGCGAATCGCCGGGCGGTATGTGCTCTCGGTCGGCGACATGGCGGCGGCTCTTTCGGTCATCACTCTGGTTGCCGGGGTGGAGCAAAATTACCAGACCGGCTACGCCGTCGCTTTCTGGGGGGCAATAACCGCTCCGGTTGGAGTGTTTATCGCGCTCACCGGTTACTGCACCTACCGCTGGCGCGAAACCCGCTGCCTGTCGCTCGGTCAGTTTCTGGAATTGCGTTACGGCAGTAAATTCTTCCGGATTTTCTGCGCCACGCTGCGCACGGTTGCGGAGATGGTCACCAACGCGATCGGCCCGGCCATCGCCGCCAACTTCTTCATTTATTATCTCGGCTTGCCGCACCGGATCATGATCTGCGGCATCAACCTGCCGTGCTACGGCATTATCGTGACCTTGTGTCTGGTGCTCGCCATGGCCCTGATCTGGCCGGGCGGACGGATTTCACTGCTGATAACCGACTGCCTCCAAGGTGTGCTCTCCTACCCGATATTTGTCATCATCGTCGGATACATACTGTTGAATTTCTCGTGGTTCGACGATATTGCGCCGGTGATGTGGAACCGGGTGCCGGGGCAAAGTTTCATGTCGCCCTATGATATTTCGCAGCTGCGCGACTTCAATATGTTCGCACTGGTGGTATCGCTGCTCGGCTCGGTGCTGAACCGGGCCGGCTGGATCGGCAACGACACCACCGGAGCCGCCAAGTCTCCGCACGAGCAAAAGATGTCCGGCGTGCTCGGCTCGTGGCGCAGCGGCTTCTCGTGGATGATGATAATGCTGCTCGCCATCATCACGATCACCTTTATGAACAGCCCGCATTTCTCCGGCGCAAACCGGTTCAAGACCAGCAGTACCGAGGTGCGGCAGACGCTCTCGCAACGGGTCTTGGAGGAGGCGGTGCCGGACGAAGCGGTGCGAAACCGGATCATCGCCTCGATACGCAACATCCCGTCGACGCTCACCGAGGAAAAGATCAACGCCCCCTTGTCGCAGCAGCAAAATATGGACACTCCGTATTTTGAAACGGTGCGCAACGAATTGGGTGACACGCCGGACGGCCGGTATCAGTTTCAACAGTACCGTTCGCTTTTCCAGCAGATGATGATGCCGACGCTCGCAAGAGAGATCTTCCCGGTCGGCATGATCGGACTCTTTTGCCTGCTCATGATAATGCTGTTGGTCTCGACCGACGACAGCCGCATTTTCAACGCATCGTCAACGCTGATGCAGGACGTGGTCTTGCCGCTTTTCAAGGGGCATCTCTCACCCAAACGCCACCTGCTGCTGCTGCGGCTGATGTCGCTCGCCGTGGCCGGATTCTTTTTGCTGATGTCGCTGCTTTTTGCCCAGCTCGACTATATAAACATGTTTACGACCATCATGTGCGCATTGTGGCTGGGCGGAGCCGGGCCGATCATGGTTTTCGGGCTGTACAGCCGCTTCGGCAATCTGGTCGGGGCGTGGTGTGCGATCATCTTCGGGTCGGGCACGTCGCTGCTCGGGCTTATCATGCAGCGCAACTGGACATTGTCGATATATCCGTTTTTGGAACGCATGGAGCTGGTCGAGCCGCTCGACCGCCTGCTTCAATCGGCTTCCGGGCCGTTCGACCCGTGGATCGTCTGGACAATGGACCCGGTAAAATTCCCGATAAATTCGTTTGAGATCTACTTTATTTCGATGGTGCTTTCGATCGGCGGGTATGTGCTTGGCTCGTATCTCACCTACAAGCCGTACAACCTCGAAAAACTGCTGCATCGCGGGATTTACGCCGACGGCCCGGAGCCGCAGCGCGAACGGTGGACGCTTCGCAATATCTTCAGCAAGATCATCGGCATAACCCCCGAATACACCAAGGGCGACCGGATAATCGCCTACTCGGTGTTCATTTATTCGGTGGTTTACGGTGTCGGCATCTGCTTCTTCGCCATCGTGCTTTGGAACTTCATCGATCCGTGGCCTGACAACTGGTGGACCATAAAGTTCTATATCACGTCGCTCCTGATACCGGCGATAACCGGCTCGATCACAACGGTGTGGTTCATGTGGGGCGGTCTCCGCGATATAAGACAGCTTTTTATCGATCTGGAGCACCGTATCGAGGACCCGACCGACAACGGGCAGGTGTTTGACTCGCAAACTGGGATCGTCGGGATCGACGAAACGAGACCTTGAGAGACACGAGGTTGACGCGGCGCACCGTTGGGTGCGCCGCTACCCAAAATCTATTGTGCTACACTCTCTCTGAGATATTATGATCTGAGATGATTTTCCCCAGCATCTCAGAACATTTGGCGGTGGAAACCGGTTTGAAAATGACACCGGCAAAGTTATCCATGTGAAAATTACCCTCGGCTTCCACATCCGCAGTGACCGCAATGACCGGCAGGTCACGGTACTGCGGAAGCGCATGGATCGCGCCGGCAAGCTCGGCCCCGTTCATATTGGGCATCCACATATCGGTCATCACCACCTGAAATACCCGCTTTTTCAGCAAGGCGATCGCCGCAGTACCCGATGTGGCATACTCAATATCTTCGACGCCTATTTTACGCAAAACCGCGCCCATCACGTTCAAATTGATTTTAACATCGTCAACCAGCAAAACCGAAACGGCATTATGGTTTTTCGGATTAACCGCTTCCGGCCCGGTACCGATTTCCGGGGCGCGGTTTTTAGCGCGGTATTCCACCTCGCGCAAAGAAACCGAGAAGGTGCTGCCTTTATCCACAACACTTTCAATCGACAGTTTGCCGTTCATTTTTTCAATGAGGCGTTTGCAGATTGACAACCCCAGCCCGGTGCCGTTATTGGCGGCGCAGGTGCCGCGCAGCTTGCTTAATTGTACAAACGGCTCCAGCAGTTTTGCCATGTCGGACTCGGCAATGCCGATCCCGGTATCCGTCACACCGAAAGCGAGTGTACCGGTGCGGTGGTTGTCAGGAGTGAACTTCGCCCATAGCGTAACCGAGCCTTGAGGCGTGAATTTCACCGCATTCCCCAGCAGGTTGAACATGATCTGCCGTACCCGCAGTTTGTCAATGCTTAACGCTGGCAATTCCGGAAGCTCGGCCTTTAATTGGATGTTTTTCGCCTTGGCCATTTGAGAGAAAATCAGCATGTTTTCTTCGCATAGATTCATAAAATCGGTGAATTCGCGAATAATCGGCATCTGGTCGGCCTCCAGCTTCGAGAGGTCAAGCACGTCGTTGATAAGCTGAAGAAGCGCATTGCCGGAGTAAATGATGTTGGCCAGATACTCTTTTCGCTCCGACTGCGGCAAATTTTCGTCGGACAGGAGTTCGCTGAACCCGATGACGGCATTGAGCGGGGTGCGTATCTCATGGCTTACGCTGGCGAGAAAGAAACTCTTGGCCTTGGCCGCGTCCTGCGCCTTGGTCAACGCGGAAATTATTTCGGTTTGGGCTTTCTTGCGTTGTAAAAACAAACTTACGATACGCCCCGCGGTACAAATGAATCTCTTCTCGTCATCGGAGATGGCATGGCTGCGATCATCGAATGTGATGCCGATGTTTCCCCAGAATTTCCCCTCCAGAAAAATCCCCATGACATGAATTGAACTGGTTTTCTCGTGGATTTCATCCCAGTCGCCAAAGAAATCAATGCTCTCCTGCGTTTTGGTGTTTTCCCAGGAAATCAGCTCATGGTTGACCGACGCCTTGAACCACGGTTTATCCTGATTGAAATGACGATTCTTCACATGCCCGAAAACCGGTTTGCAACCCGGTCTGACATATTCGGCAACGTTATGGGCCACCGACTTGTCGATATCAAAATTCATGACAAAACAGCTTGACGCATCCATGTATTTGCAAATGGCCTTGATCACAATATCCATGGCGCGGTTTAGATCGGTTTCCGCAAAGAATGTCTCCAGACAGAAACTCACAACCTCCTGCATTCTTATCATGGCATTCAGCTCGGTAACATCAATCGCACTCTTGACAATATAGATAAGGTTTTGCTGCTCGTCAAACACAGGGAGCGATCTGGAAATATAGTCCCTCCCGGCAAAACAAAGCGCCAGTTGAGACGGTTTATGCGTACGGATCACCGCAGGGATCGGCCGCTCCATCCCCTCTGGGAAGTCCCGGCCGAAAATTTCCCGATTATTTTCGGTATTCAAAGAACCCGCCGGCACCCCGGCGATCCGGGCGACTTCGTTGTTGGCCTGAAGCAGTTCTCCGTTGCCGTCATGAAGCCAGATCGGTATCTTGACATGATCCAAAATGATCTGTTTTTCAAAGTTGGAGCGTTTGATCTCGCTCTGCTGGGTTTCGCGGATTCTGGCCAGCGCGATAATATCGCTCATGGAATACATCAACTGTTCATCGGATGGGCTGAACGAACGCTTTTCTTTTCTGAATGAAACAAACAAGGCTCCCCACAGACAACCGTCGATAAGAATCGGCGTGACAATCAGCGAGCGGGGACTTTGGTATCCTTGTTCGTTTAAATTAAACTTTTGCGCAATCCCGGAGCCGCTGAAATCGTCAAATTTCATCAGTTTTCCAGCCCGTAGTTTATCAACATAAAAATCCCAGGCAGCATAATGATTCTTTAGATTGGTCTCCTTAAGCGAAACCATATCCGGCAGGTGCCATTCGTCATAAAATCGCAACATGCCTTCGTTGTCGCATTTGGCCAGCATGACCCGGTCGCAGGCCAGAAGCGAACTCAATGAGCTGGCAATGCGCGCAAAAGCCTTGCCAAACGAATTTTCCAGCATTACGTTGGATAATGATTCCTTGACCGCCTTCTCGTTTTGTATAACATTTGAGAGCTTGGTATTATCCTGAGAAAACCAGACCACCGTCTTCTCCCCAAACAACTTCTTATCCAAAAGCGAGGCCGACATAATGCGCTTTACCGACTTGTATTCATATTCGACCGCGATGCTTTGGCCGGTTTCAAATACGCTTTTTATGGCCTCGGAGAGTTGCTGATAGTTGATGTTGGGAATATCCCGGAAGAACTTCACGTTTTTTAACTCGTCCCGGCAGCCATCCTCCGTATTCAAATAGAGCACCCGCTCCTCCTCGTCAAGCACCCCGATACGACCGGGCAAGGATGCATAAAGACTTTGGCTCCGCTTCAAGGTGCGCCTCACCGCGATCGTATAGATGCCGATCGCGGCCAACAGAGCGACGCAAATACCGCCCATACCGATAAAATACCGTTGGTTCCTCTCCCATACCCCGGCGGGGCGGTTGATGATGACACTATCCCGAGGAATCCGGGAGGTTTCGACGCCCGCCTTTTTAAGCGCGACATAATCAAAATAAGGGCGGGCTTCCTGAAAAGCGATGGGGATTTCCCGGGTTGAACCTTGTTTGAGCACCTGCGAAGCCATCGCGGTGGTCTTGTGTGCAAGATCGCGTATCGGCACCAGATATCCGCCGGCCGCGCCGCGGCCCAGCAATTCGTCGGTCAACACCAGATAGGGTATCTGTAAATTTGCGGACAGGTCGGTCGCCATGGCGCTTCGCGTCTGATAATCGCTTTTGGCAAGCTCGCGCCAAGGCGGAAAAATAAGGAAAGCATGTCTCTCTTTGCCGCGGAGAACGGCAAACAATTCCGACACCGTGTGTTCGCGATTATCAAGAAAAGTAAGTTGAATCCCCTCGTATTTCAGCAAATTCTCTCTTACTCGCTTTTCCAAAGCCAGACTGTCGGGACTTGAGTCCGACAAAACGATCGCCTCATGGGCATCCGGCCAAAGTCTGAACCCAAGCTTAATATTTTTTTCAAGATCGAGATTTTCTCTGACGCCGGTTATGTTCGGATGAACATGGCGCAACCCGGCGGGATCCTTTTCGTAGCCGGAAAACACGACCGGCAGCCTCGGCGGAAGCTGATACTCTTTATGGATCAAACTATCAAGGGCCACATTATCCAGCGTGATAATGAGGTCGTATTGATGATTTTTAATCTTGGGCAATTCCCGATAAATCGCTTTGAACCAATCCTGAGAATCCGGATTTCGCAAAACATCGAGTT